>CAITQQ010000291.1 GCA_903894575.1 uncultured bacterium | reverse complement strand
TTTAAAGTCAAATGGATGGGGGTTATCCCTCATCAATGCTACACCAGGCTTTTCAATAATGGACTATCTTCATGCAAACGCTGCTTTGATGTATAAACCGGTCTTTCTTTCCAAATCTTTTCTGGCCCTGCTCAGTGGTCCTGCTTTTTTTTTAATGATCCTTTTTATCAACCCCTTTGCCCTGGACCCCATTGCCAACCGGGTATTGGCAACTGCTGTTCTGATGATTACATGGTGGATAACCGAGGCCATTCCAATGCCGGCAGTATCCATTATTCCGCTGGTGCTTTTCCCTTTATTGGGGATCTCCAAAATCAGTGAAACAGCGGCACCCTATGCCAATGAAGTGATTTTTCTGTTTATGGGAGGATTCATGATTGGATTGGGCATTGAAAAATGGAATCTCCACAAGCGCATTGCCCTCTCCATTGTACAGTTCACAGGAACAGGAGGAAACAGGATTATTTTGGGGTTTATTCTTGCCACTGGCTTCATCAGCATGTGGCTCAGCAATACGGCGACCACGATGATGATGTACCCGATTGCAGCATCTGTCATTGCTGTGGTGTATGCAAAAAACGACCACAACCCCAACCTGCGCAATTTTGCACTTTGTATCATGCTTGCCATTGCCTATGCATCTAATTTTGGTGGGATCGCTACCATCATTGGTACACCACCCAATGTTGCGTATTCCTCTTTCATCAGTAAAAAATTTGGCTATGATATTTCCTTTTTTGGATGGATGTTTGTTTCTACACCAGTAGCCATACTGCTCTTGTTTTCCCTCTATCTGGTGCTGGTGAAAATGTTTCCCAACAAGATCAATGCAGACACGGAAATGCATGCCCTGATCAAAAATGATTTGAAAGATTTAGGCCCAATGAGTATCCCGGAAAAAAGGGTGATGGGCATCTTCTTGCTGACGGCAACACTTTGGATCACCCGCGACCTGATCAATCAATGGGGAATTGTCAAATTGGATGATAACATGATTGCGGTATTTGGTGCTTTATTGATGTTCATTGTTCCTTCCGGCCATCGAAAAGATGCAGGTGACAAAATTTTGGTCTGGGCCGATACTTCAAAAATGGCTTGGGGAATTCTCCTGCTGTTTGGAGGAGGCATCACACTGGCAACAGCCTTGGAAAAAGCTGGCCTGATTGGTATGCTGGGAAAATGGTTGGCAGGTTTTTCAGGAAGTTCACTGGTTCTCCTGATCCTGGCCGTTGCTTTTCTTTCTATTTTCATCAGTGAGGTCATGAGCAATGTTGCACAGGTGATTGTCTTTGCTCCGGTTGTTACAGGCATTGCAGAAGCAGTGGGTGTCAATCCTTTCATGTTGGGCATTCCCATGACCCTTGCTGCAAGTTGCGCCTCCATGATGCCCATGGGGACTCCGCCCAATGCCATCGTTTTTTCTAGCGGCCACATCAAATTAAAGGAGATGATCAAAGCGGGTTTTGTGATGAACCTGATCAGCATCCTGTTGATTGTACTGGCCAGCTATTTCCTGGTGCCATTGGTGATGACCATCATGAAATGAGATCCTAGAATTTTGGGCAGTTGATTTTTCTTTTCAGCGGATCGCTGAATGGGTTGATGTAAATGATCGATAGTTCTGTCCCTCCCCTGGAAAAAGATGCAGGCTTGAGTGTGGAGGTATTGATGTCATAAGAAACGCCAATTCTGAAATGGTTTACTTCAATTCCCATGTACGGAATCAAGGCATCGCCCAACCTGTACCATGCACCAGCATAGAGTTCAAAAGGGTTCTCAGCACTGCCTCCCATGGTATAAGAAAAAGCACCTCCTGCAATGGTTTCTTTTGCTGCTCCCTGCACCTGGTGCATGATGCTGGCATGAAAAAATGCGTATTGCCCCAGTGGGAAGTAGGTCCCTCCGTGCAGCGTGGTTCTGGTATTGAGCAAATAGTTTCCACCGTTGAAAGATTCTGAAGGCCTGTTGACATGGTATACAGAGCCACCAATGTAAAAACTGTTGTCTCCATTGGTGCTCAGTGAATACATGAAGCCTGTATTGATGTCCAGATAGTTGATGGAAAAAGGACTGCTGGCAAATGCTTCAGTGGTCATCCCAGTAAAGCCAAGTGCCGTCAATTCGTCTTCAAAATCAGCCCTTCTGACATCCAGCCTTTTGCTGGCATAGGTTCCTTGAAAGCCAATCGCCAATTGGTGCATTCCGTCTTCATCAAGTGTTTTGGAATAGGCTGTGCTCAGGGTATAAAATGAATTGTTGAGGATCTTGTTCCCACTTTGGTCGTTTACTGCCATTAGTCCAACACCCCAGGTATCATTGTCCGGGAGGTTTTTGTCAAGGATACTGAAATCGATGGCGGCAGTAGAGGTGGTGAAGGCATTGTTGACCGTTGGCCATTGTTTTTTGAAGTTTCCTGAAAAGCGATAGCTGCCATTGAACTTTCCAGTGTAGGCTGGGTTCAGGGTCAGCGGTGAAACAAAAAATTGAGAAAAATGGGGGTCTTGTGCACGCAGTGATGATGCCATCAGCATGATGGCAAAGAAGAAAAATATACGGTATGCGTGTTTGTTCATTGGGTAGAAACAGGTTAGGATTGGGATTTTTCACCAAATGCAAGATCGCCTGCGTCACCGAGACCCGGCACGATATATCCCTTTGCAGTCAGTTCTTCATCAATTGATCCGCACCATATTTTCACTGCTGGTTCATGCCTTCTCAGGAATTCAATCCCTTCGGTACAAGCGATGACCGCTGCAACATGAATTTCTGAAGGTGTTCCCTCTTTTTTAAGCAAGCCAATTGTTTTCACAAGCGATGCTCCAGTGGCAAGCATAGGGTCGCAGAGGATCATCACCCGCTTGTCAATCACTGGGCAAGCAAGGTATTCAAGGCTGATCTCAAAACTGCCATCAGCGTGATGTTTTCTGTAAGCGGCAATGAATGCATTGTCTGCCTTGTCAAAATAGTTCAGCATTCCCTGGTGCAGTGGTAAGCCGGCCCTGAGGATGGTTCCAAGCACTGGTTGTGTTTTCAGCAGTTTTGATTTGGCAATGCCCAATGGTGTCGTAATATCTTGTTCTTCCCAGGGAAGGGTCTTGCTGATCTCATAGGCGATGATTTCGCCAACGCGTTCAATATTCCTGCGGAACCGCATCCTGTCACCCTGAACTGCGGTATCCCTCAACTCGCTGATCCAGTTGCTGACAAGCGAATGGTTTTCACTTAAGTTTTTGACCATACAATACTTTAATTTCGGGGTATCTTACAAAATTAATCATAATCTATGTTATATCGCGTGATTGGGGTCATGAGTGGAAGTTCGTTGGATGGATTGGACCTTGCATTTGTTGAAATTGAAGAGTTGGGAGGACAATGGCAGTACAGTTTGGTAAAGGCTGATTGTTATCCCTATTCAACTGATTGGCAGTCCAAGTTAAGCCAGGCAACCAACATGGCTGCAGTGGATTTTGTTAAATTGGATGCTGAATACGGCTGCTATATTGGCGATCAGATCAATCGATTCATCCAAGCCAACCAATTGGAATACAAAGTTGGATTGATCGCATCCCATGGACATACCGTATTCCATGTACCTGGTTCACATTCCATTCAAATAGGAGCAGGGGCTGCAATAGCCGCCAGGACTGCCCTTCCGGTTGTGTCAGACCTTCGTTCCATGGATGTGGCCCTGGGCGGACAAGGCGCACCAATAGTTCCCATGGG
>CAITQQ010000290.1 GCA_903894575.1 uncultured bacterium | reverse complement strand
TGATCCGGTTCCTGAAGATGGCGACTATCTCTATAAAACAGTTGATGCTGGCAAAACATGGAGCAAGCTCACCAATGGTTTACCCGAAACAAAATATACAGGCAGGGTGGGGCTTTGTTTTTCAAAAAGCAAGCCCAACATTGTATATGCCTATGTAGACAACCATACGCCCAAGCGTGATCCCAAACCTGGAGAGCTTGACCCTTATGGCAGGCCCATTCAGGTGATTCCCTATGGTGTGCAGGTCTACAGGAGCGAAGACAAGGGAGAAAACTGGAAAAAAGTCAGCACTGAAGATGACAAACTCGAACGTTTTGCAGGAACCTATGGATGGGTGTTCGGACAGATCAGGGTAGATCCCAACAATGAGAACGTAGTTTACATCATGGGTGTGCCCCTGGCCAAATCTACAGATGGCGGAAAGACTTTCACGGCCATGCGCGCCACAGACAAGGATTCCGATGCACAGCATGGAGACAACCATGCACTGTGGATTGATCCCACCAACAGTTCCTACATCATCAATGGAAATGATGGAGGTGTTGTGCTCTCCTACAATGGCGGAGACAAATGGAAGAATTTTTTCAGGAAAATTCCAACCACCCAATTTTACAACATCACCTATGACATGAAGCAGCCCTACAATATTGTGGGTTCAGTACAGGATGAAGGAAGCTTCATGGGCAGCATCAAGAATACTTTTGGCAAGAAGCCTGAAGGCATCATGGCCTGGGACGACGCGCCTGGTGGCGAAGGAACCATCATCGCCATGGACCCCAAGCAATCAGACATCATGTATGCCAGTTCATTTTATGGAAGACTGATGAAGAGTGATCTCCGCATGCCCAAGACGGCCTGGGGACAGAAGCCCCATCCGGATTCGATCCGCACAAAAGATATTTTTCCAAAGAAAGCTGATGATGAAGATGTACACCGCGGCGAATGGCTGGCCTTCACCATGGTTTCTCCGCACGACAACAAAACCATCTACCATGGTTTCCAATATCTTTTTGAATCCAAGGATGGTGGGGAATCATGGAAGCGCATCAGTGAAGACCTGACCTATAATGACAAGAGCAGGATGGGAAAAACGCCTTATGCCATCAACCACCAGGCCATCACGGCCATCGATGAATCGCCTTTGAAGAAAGGATTGCTTTACGCCGGTACTGATGATGGAAGGGTTTGGATGAGGCCTGCCGATGGTGCTGCTTTTGTCAGCATCATGAAAGGCATCCCTCAGAATGCACATACATCAAGACTTGTGGCTTCGTCTCACCAAGAAAACAGGGTTTACCTGACCCTGAGCAACAGGAGAGAGGATGATGACAAGCCTTATATCTATGTTTCAGATGACAAGGGAATGACCTGGAGAAGCATCGCTGCCAACCTGCCGGCATCGCCAGTAAACGTCATCAGGGAAGACGATAAGAATCCTTCAAGACTTTATTGCGGAACCGATATGGGCATTTATTATAGCAACAATGGCGGTAAGAGCTGGAGTTCATTGCAGGCCAATTTGCCGGCTACTGTATCAGTGCAGGATTTGTTCATTCACCCTCGCGAAAGGAATATGGTGATTGCCACTTATGGAAGGGGTGTTTATTCCCTGGATGATATGGGCAGTCTGAAGTAAAATATGTAAGGGGTCAGGCTTATTGCTTGACCCTCATCACGCTGTTGGTGACCTTGTAGATGTCAAAGGTTTTGAAATCCTGGGGCGCACTCAAGCCCTCACCGTACATGATCATGTCTGGGGTATGGATGCGCACGGGCTTGTCAGTAAAGAATTTTCCCTGCGCCTGGTCCCAATTCAGTTCTCTGCAAAAAAGGGTATCTCCCTTGATATTGTAAACCCTTACGCTGTCGCGGATGAAAATGGTATTCCTGGATTCGTAGTAAATGGCAAAAAGGGCATCCAGCCTGCTTTCTATCTGTAAAGTAGAGTCAAAGAAATCAACATGCAGTGTTTTGGGAAGTTCTACCCTGGAGCTGGTGTCCTGGTAGCGCAGCATCAACGGTGCAGTGAGCTTGGCTTTCATTTTTCCGCCCTGGCTCATGTAACTTTCAATATTGACGGCTTCATCAACCCCCAGTTTTTTTTGAAACAGGGCCTTGACTTTCATTTCATCGTTTACGCATGATGATATCAGGAAGGAAGCAAGCAATGCAATGGCAGTGTTCCTGATCACAGCTAAATTTTATTATTGGTACTTCGGCTTGTTGAACCAGATATCACTGAGGCTCAATCCCAGGGAGAAGCGGAAAATATTTTCCCTGATGTCATTGGATTTGTTTCCCCTGAAGCCCAATTCAAATGCAGTGTTGAGGGTGGTATACTGGTTGGTATAGACATTTCTCCTTACGGGAAGTCCTGTACCAAACGAAAACATGTATTGTGGAATGGTCTTGTTTAATTGCACATTGTCAGGGCCAAATGAAGCCCCCAGTCGATACGCAACCCTTTGCCAGTAATTGCTGGATTTGAAATCCGGAACAAATTGTCCGCCGATTCTGCCCGTCCAGTTGTTGATCATTTTGTCTGCAGTGCCGAAATACCTGTAATCGGCCCAGTTGGCTACACCGATTTCAGCGCCAAACATCCACATGTTTTCGCCTTCAAACATAAAGCCAGCTCCCCAAGAAGACGGATGAACAATAGTACCTTTCTGGTCCTGACCGCTGTAGATGCTGTCAATGACCACCACTCCGGTAGTAGCATCATAGGCAATGGTTTCCCTGGAAATGTTGCGAGTAGCCTTCAATGATGAGGACAGGTTGCCATGGAAGCCCAGCCTGAGGATTGTTTTTTCGTTGAGTTTGATCTTGTATTGGATGCCTGCATTAAAGAACAAGCCACCAAAACGGGTTGTATCAGAAGAGTTGGTGGTTTTGTAATTGATGGTATCATTGACAAACGAAAGCCTTGTGCTGTATTCCTTGTTACCGAACATGTAGCCGGCATTGAAACCGATGCTCAGGTTCTTTGTACCATAGGCCATTCCGGTGAAAGCCTGATAGGCGCCGCCATTGCCAAGGTAACTGTATTGAGCACTGTCTATGCCTGAAATCCTGGTATTGAGCAGGATATCATAATTGATTCTTGTGATGGGACGAAGGCCAAGGTTCATGCCCCAGTTCTTTTTCTTCGAAAGGGGGAGTCCTATTTGCATGTAAGAGGGAATCAGGTAGGCAGAGTTGAATTTTCTCGGAGGGTTCAATGCCCTGAGTGACCTTGAATTATAATCCAACCCTATGTCAAAGGTGGTGATCTTCAGTGATGCATAAGAGGCCGGATTGGTGAAGTTGACCGTTGAATAGTCAGCAAATGCGGAACTCAGCCCTCCCATACCTCTGTTCAGGATATTCTGTCCGGGTACAAAATCGCCAAGTCCATACCTTGAATAAGGTGAATTCTCCTGTGCCTTTCCTTGGAGGGCCGGGAGGGTCATCATCAAAAGCAGTAAAATGGCTGAAAAACTATTTGTTATTGGTCTCACTGATCGCATACAATCCTTTGTAAAGTAAGTCGGGGTCTGCAAATATCTTATTTTTAAGCAGGTGCGCAAAATAGGTGCAATCACCCCCGGTTAAAACGACGTTAAAGTTCCTGTATTTTTCTTCAAATTCACGAACTATTCCTTCAATCTCCTTGGCCATGCCTAAAACGACCCCGCTGAGGATGTTCGTTTTGGTATCATAACCCACCAGCGGGAAGCTCCATTCCTTCTTGACCACGGGCAGCAAGGCCGTATAATCATGCAGGGAATTGAACCGCATTTCCATTCCCGGAGAGATGCTTCCGCCCAGGAACTGGTTGTATTTATTGATGAAATTATAGGTGATGCAACTTCCCAATCCTACCACCAGGTTGTTTTTGCCTGGAAAAAAATGAACGACCGCAGCAGCAAGGGCAAGCCTGTCTGCTCCCATGGTCTCCGGTTTTCCGACTGGAACGGTAAAATTGAGTTTGGAAAGGTGGTTGAGCAGGTGAAATTGGGTTTTTTCCTCCAGCATCCTGTTGATTTCAGGTGAATGGTGGATCACCGAAGAAAGGATGGACCTTTCGGGTTGGTATTCTCTCAGCAGCGCTTCAACGGTCTCCACGCCATCATTTTCCAGCACATGACTGCTGAGGAGTTGTCCATTCTCAAACAGTGCCGCCTTCATGCGGGTATTGCCAAGATCCAGACAAAGCGTTCTCATTTGCTCATTGATTTTTGCAAAGGTGCTGTAAAGTTGCCGAAAGCCTCATTTTATTTGTCGTCATAATGCGATAATTTTATGGTTTAAACGATGGACAACTCAATCATACAATTGGCAAGGCAGGGTGACAGGAAAAGCATTGCCAGGTGCATCTCCCTGATTGAGAATGAGGCTGAGGGGTACGAAACAATTATTTCATCTGCGCCCGCAGTGCAAATGGTGCCTTTGATTGGCATCACCGGCCCCCCGGGAGCAGGAAAAAGTACATTGGTAGATGCACTTGTAGAAGCATATGTAGCGGAAGAAAAAAAAGTGGCTGTGGTTTGTGTAGACCCATCTTCTCCCTTCAACAAAGGAGCATTGCTGGGTGACAGGATACGGATGAACCGCTGGTACAATCATCCATCGGTCTACATCAGGTCCTTGGCCAGCAGAGGGTCCATGGGTGGGCTTCATCCTTCAGCAAAGCAGATCACTGCATTCCTGAAGGGCTGTGGATTTGACCTCATCATCCTGGAAACGGTGGGCGTTGGACAATCAGAAATTGAGATCGCCAGGCTCGCAGATGTTTGCCTCCTGGTATTGGTTCCTGAAGCAGGCGATGAAATCCAGTTCATGAAGGCAGGATTGATGGAGGTCGCAGACATTTTTGTGGTGAATAAATCCGACAGGCCCGGGGCTTCATTTTTTGCGGCGCAGTTGAAAAACATGCTCCACTCATCTACCCGAAACCAGGGGACTGAAGCCAGTGTTGTCACTACTGTTGCAACAACCGGTAAAGGGGTTGAGGAACTGAAAACAAGCATCACATCATTTTTAAACAATAAAAAACAAGATAATGGAAGAATTGATCCCTAATGAAGGTTTCCCAGTGGTTGCCAAAGCAGAACCATGTTGCGTGAAAGTGGAAGCAGGCAAAACCTATGCCTGGTGCACTTGCGGCCTGAGTGAAAAACAGCCTTTCTGCGATGGAAAGCACAAAAAAATAGAAGGAAATCCATACGCGAGCCTGAAGGTAACCTTCGAGGAAGAGAAAGAAGTTTGGCTTTGTCAGTGCAAAAAGTCAAAGAACCCTCCTTTCTGCGACGGAAGCCATAACCAACCTTAGTCATCGGTGGAATGAAGGTCCAGTTGACAAACCGCTTGCTTTACGGCCTGCTGTATTTGGTTTCCTTGTTGCCGCTTTGGGCCTTGTATGGGCTCAGTGATTTTGTAACCTTTGTGGTGTACCGCATCATAGGCTACAGAAGGGAGGTTGTATTGTCCAACCTGGTCATTGCTTTTCCTGAAAAGACAGATGCCGAAAGAAGCAGGATCGCAAAAGCATTTTACAGCAATTTTACAGACTCCATGCTGGAGTCCATCAAATTGATCAGTGCTGGTGACAAATTGATAGACAAGATGTTTGTGGCCGATCCCAAGGTATTTAAAACGTTTGCTGCAACAGAAAAAAACATCCAGATCCATGCCCTGCACAATTTCAATTGGGAGATTGTGAATCAGGGTGTTTCAAGGGAAATAAAGCTTCCTTTCCTTGGGGTGTATCAACCCATCATCAATCCTTTTTTTGAACAATTGTTTAAAAAAATAAGGTCCAGGTTTGGCACGGTATTGATCCCGGCCAATGATTTCAAAAATAATTTCTTGCCCCACCAGGACAAGCATTATGTCATCGCATTGGTGGCGGACCAGAATCCCGGACTTCCGTCAAAAGCCTGGTGGGTCAACTTTTTTGGAAAGCCTGCTCCATTTGTGATGGGCCCCGAAAAGGCTGCCCGCGCCCGCGATACTGTTGTTGTTTTTGGCAATTTCTACAAGCTCAGGCGGGGGGTATATACTTTCGCAGTGGAGAAGATTACCGATGACCCAGCTTCATTGCAGCCGGGAGAACTTACGCTTAGGTATATCAAATATGTTGAAGACAGGATCCGGGAGCGGCCAGACAATTATCTGTGGAGTCATCGCAGGTGGAAACATCCGTACAAACCTGAGTATGCAGGGCTTGCCCTTGAAACGCTGAACCTGTAGCTCTTTATTTCAAAAGGTCTGTAACCATTTTATTCAAAAGCTGAAGCCTTTCAAGGTTCAGCTTGTAGTACATGAATTTTCCTTCCCTTTCTTTTTTCACGAGTCCGGCCCTGCGCAGGATGGCGAGGTGCTGGCTGGCAACAGATTGTTCCAATCGCATTTCAACAAATAATTCTGTGACGGTAGCATGTCCTTTGGTATCAATCATCCGGATCATTTCCTGCCGCAAAGGATGGTTGATCGCCCTGAAGGTAAGTGATGCCTTTTTGATGCTCAGGTGATCCAGTGATGGGGCATGTGTTTTCAAGAGATTTGTTTTCGGTGCTGCGTTGGAAGATCCGAGGTAATCTCCCTCGTTTAGGAATGAAGACATAAGGGGTGTTTGTTAGCTTAGGTAGATAGGTAGCACGAATATACGGTGAATACCTATTATTTTTTCTGTGTATTGAAGAATTCCTTTGTGTAAAAAGGTTCTGCATATGCCAAATCGAAGAACTGCTTATTTTGGTAGGCTGACAGCGACATTGTTGCAAAATGACCTGCGTTGTGCAAGGGTGCAGGGAAAAAGGCATTTGAATGATGGCAAATATCTTT
>CAITQQ010000289.1 GCA_903894575.1 uncultured bacterium | reverse complement strand
GATATAATAAAAATATCGCAGGTCTTCGCTCCAGCACAAGCCATTGGAAATGGAGACGTTTTCAATCTTTTTGTTGATGGTCAAATTGCCGTCCAGCATGTAAAGACTTCCTGTGCCGGTTTCACCCGTCAGAGACATGCTCCCTGCCCAAAATCTTCCGGAAGGATCCGTTTTGCCATCATTGAAGCGGTTGCCAGGCAGATGTTTTTCAGGATTGCCAATCGCTTTGATTTCTCCGTTATTCCTGTTGATAAAAACAAATCCTTCTTGCAGTGCCGCAACAATGTTTCCGTCATTGCAAAGGGCAAAAGAACCAATCATGCTGGGGGTGGTAATGCTGTGAAAAGTATTGTTGTTTCTGTCCAATGCATGAATTGCACAACCCATGATGTCTACCCAAAGAATGGTATTGTTGGCAGCATCCCAAACAGGACCTTCGCCGAGCATTGATCTGTGGTTGCAGAGAGGAATGATGTTCATGTTCAATAAGGAGTTGGGCTGACAGCAGTCCATCCGCCATCAATGATCAAGGATTGTCCGGTGATATGGCGTGCATGGTCTGAAACAAGAAACAAGGCCGCATGCCCAATGTCATCTACTGTTGCGGGCCTTCCCATGGGTGTGATCCTCGACCATGTTTCGATATAGGCCGGGTCAAGCAATGTTCTTTCGGTAAGGGTTGCGCCAGGCGCGATGGTATTGATGTTGATGCGATAGGATGAAAGTTCCGATACCAGATTCTTCGCCAGCATTTCAATGGCGGCCTTGCTCATGCCATAGGCGGCAAGGTTCTTGTGTGCCTGGTGTCCGGTCACCGATGAGGTGAAAAGCAAGGATCCACCATGGGCCTGTTTTTTCATCTGGTTCGATGCTGCTTGCGCAAGGTAGAAAGTGCCCCTGAGGTTCACTTCCATCACCCTGTCAAAATCGGCAACGGGATAGTCTGCAAAATCTCCGAAAAGAGTGATGCCTGCGTTGGCGATGGCGATGTCTACACAACCCCAATGTGTTGTGCAAGCATCAACCATCGATTGGATGAATGCCGGATCGCTGGAGTCTCCGGGCATGGCCATGCATGTGCCACCATTGTTTTCGATTGATGCTGCAGCAGTCTTGCACAAGGACTCATCCACATCATTCAAGATCACCCTTGTCCCTTCAGTAGCCAGCATCTCACAGATCTTCAGGCCAATGCCTTGACCGGCACCAGTAACAATCGCTGTTTTGTTTTGAAAAGTAGAGTTTGTTTCCATCTCAAGGCATGTAAAATACATTTTTCAGGGGGATGCTGATGGGAGAGTTGTCATCATTGCATTCCATCATGTCGCGCATATAGGCCCACCATTTTTTCATCACAGGATGATGTGGCAGTTGGTCCATGGCTGTTTCATCTTCCACCCTCAAGACCCCAAACAAATCCAGGGTTTCTTCATCAAGAAAAATAGAATAGTCAGAAATACCCGTTGCATGCAAAAGGTCCCTCAGTTCAGGCCAGAGCTCATCATGTCGTTTTTTGTATTCCGCGATGTTCCCCGGAAAAAGCTTCATCTTAAAAGCCAGTCTTTTCATGTGTAATTTTGTGATGGTTGAATTTACGGAAATAATCACTAACCTTTAGTGCTATAGATCGGGGTTAATAAACTCCCCTCCAACCAGAGGTTGGTAAACCTGGACAGGAGGGGTGGCGCGAAGTAGGCTGCACCGAAGGTGCAGACGAAATCGCGCCGGGGTGGTGGATGGACATTCCCACTCCTCCAATAGATTCCGGCCAACCCGAGTATCTTTGTTGTTCAATCGCCCAACATGATCATGATCCAAACTATTTTGATTGCCGTTTCCTGCCTGCTGTTGCTGATCATTCTTTTCCGCAAAACAGACAACGGTGCTGCGCTTACCCAGCGAAAAGTCGAGGAGTTGGAAAAGGCACTCAACCGCATCGAGAATGCCCTTCGGGAAGACTTCAGGATGAACCGCGAAGACAACAACAAGCTGGCAAGGGAAAACCGGTTTGAGCTGCGGGCCGCGCTGGACCAACACAGCAGGGATCAGTCAGAAAAAGTACAGTTGTTGATCAACAGCACAGAAAAGCGGCTGGACCAGATGCGCGAAACGGTAGATGAAAAACTCCAAAAGACGTTGAACGAACGGCTCGGGCAATCCTTTGAAATGGTGGGCAAGCAATTGGAAAGTGTACAAAAGGGCTTGGGTGAAATGCAGACCCTTGCCACCGATGTGGGCGGCTTGAAAAAAGTGCTGAGCAATGTCAAGCTGAGGGGCAATGTGGGAGAGGTGCAGCTGGCCATGTTGCTCGAACAGATCCTTGCACCCAACCAATACGATGCCAATGTGAGAACCAAGCTGGGAAGTGCAGACCCTGTTGAGTTTGCAGTCAAGTTGCCAGGTAGGAGTGAAGATGAAAACAGTTTGGTGTATTTGCCCATCGATGCAAAATTTCCCAAAGAAGTATATGAACAATTGTTGGCAGCCTATGATATCGGCACGCCCGATGCTGTTGAACTGGCCACCAAAAACATGGAAGCTGCCATCAAGAAAATGGCCAAAGACATCAGAGACAAATACATCGATCCGCCTCATACCACCGACTTTGCCATTCTCTTTCTTCCCTTTGAAAGTATCTATGCAGAGGTGATTCGGAGAAGTGCACTGGTGGATCAACTCCGCGATGAATTCAAAATTACTGTTGCTGGGCCCACCACCTTGGTGGCCATTCTCAACAGCCTGCAGATGGGATTCAGGACGCTGGCACTTCAAAAAAGAAGCAGCGAAGTATGGAAGGTCTTGGGCTCAGTGAAAAAAGAATTTGAAAACTTTGGAGGTCTCTTGGAAAAAGCACAAAGGAATTTT
>CAITQQ010000288.1 GCA_903894575.1 uncultured bacterium | reverse complement strand
CTTTTCCGTTGTTCAAACAAAGCAAAGTATGTTCATGGTGATGGCTGTGTGGGCTGGCAACATAAATGATGTCAACATCAGGCAATGCAACAAGTTCTTCATATGAACCCAGGACATGCTTAGCAGGATATTCAGCAGCAAATTCCTCTGCCCTTTCAATGCTGCGCGATGCAACAGCCACCAATTCAGCACCCTCCACGTACTGGAGGTCAGCCGCAAATTTTCTTGCAATCCTTCCACAAGCCAGAATACCCCATCTTATTTTTTGCATTGACATAAACAATTGGTTTTAATTGTACCCATTCAGGATTCCTTTCATCGCTGATTCGCGGCTGCTCCCCTCGTCCCCTGTCCCTTGTCCTCATCCCTTTCCCCTCATCCCTTGCTGCTCCTTATCCCCGGCTGCTCCCCTTGTCCCCCGTCCCTTGTCCCTCATCCCTTTCCGCTAATCCCTGGCTGTTCACTCATCCCCTGTCCCTCATCCCTGGCTGTTCCTACTTCACCCTTTTCTTCAAATCCTCAATACTCACCATCATCATCCTACCCACTTGCTTTCCAGCACGGTAAGTGACCACTTTGAGTGGAGCTGCATCAACAGGCACCTCAATGGGAGTGCGTGAGTATGCAGGATAATGGTAATCGGGAAATGAATTGTCGAAACTGTAATGAACAGTCAGGCCATCGATTTCAGTTTCAAAATCCAATAGCAAGTTGCCTTTTGCATCTTTAGAAACTTTCACTGATGGATCATAAATACTTGGAGCATATTTTCGGTCAGCCACATCAAAACGGGCAAAATGGGATTCTACCCTACCCACAAAATTATTCCAATTGCGGGATTGCTTGGGAGACCATACAGCTTCAGCGATTGCCATGGCCCTGGGCCAGAGCATGTACTGCATGTGGCGGGTATTGTAAATCTGTTCGGTCCACAAATTGGCCTGCCCACCTTTGATCAGCTTGGGATCAACCCCTTCGGGCAATGGTTCAAACTCATAGGTTTTCTTCAAACGCAAAGAAGCATAAACTGGCGGTTCAATGGCTGCATCACCTTGCATGTAATCAAAATACGCATGGGTGGTAGGTGTCATCACCACTTCGTGACCCATTTTAGCTGCTTCGATTCCACCCTTCATTCCTCTCCAGCTCATGACAGATGCGTCTTTCACAAGACCACCCTCCAAAATCTCGTCCCAACCCATCATTTTCTTTCCTTTTGCACCAACGATTTTTGAAACCCGTCCCACAAAATAGCTTTGAACCTCATGCATGTCTTTCAGCTTCTCCCGTTGCATGAGTGCCTTTACCTCAGCACTTTTCTCCCAGAAGTTTTTTGCACATTCATCGCCGCCCATGTGGATGTATTCAAACGGGAAAAGAGCGGCCACTTCAGTAAATACCTTGTCAAGGAATTCGTATACCTTTTCATTGGCGGGGCAAAGAGTATTGTCAATGCGTGCAGTAAAAGTTCCGTCATTGTGCCAGTCCATGAATGGATCGCCTGAGTTTACTTTGTAGGTTCCTGGCGTGCATGAAAGATCGGGATAGGATGCAATGGCAGCAAGTGAATGCCCTGGTACGTCAATTTCCGGCATGATGTCTACATAGCGATCCTT
>CAITQQ010000287.1 GCA_903894575.1 uncultured bacterium | reverse complement strand
GGCCTCTAAGCCTTACTCATTTCAATACCCATTCTTTGTAGCGGTGCATGGCTTCCAGGAAGTAATAATCTCCATATGTCAAGGGCTGATCAACTTCTGAATTGGCATTGAAAAATCCTACGCCATGTTTGAGGAGGAATCCGCCGTTGTCACCAGGCTTTGCAAGGTATTCGTCTGATGCCAGCTTCACAATGATCTGTCTCGCCGCATCGACATAATTACTGCTTTCCTTTCCCTTGGTATACCTGGACAATTCCAGCAAACCTGAAGCAATGATAGATGCTGCCGAAGCATCCCTCAATGCATTGGGAATATTCGGTGCATTAAAATCCCAGTATGGAATAAGGTCAGATGGCATGTTGGGGTGGTTCAACAGGAATTGTGCAATGTCTCTGGCTTGCTGAAGGTATTTCTCGTCTTTTACAAACCTGTACATCATGGTAAAACCATAAAAGCCCCATGCCTGACCACGGGACCAGGCAGAAGCATCATTGAAACCCTGGTGATTTTTACCAATAAATTTCCCTGTCTCCAAATTATAATCCAATACATGAAAAGCACTGTGATCAGGCCTGTAATGGTTGGCCAGTGTACTGTTGGCATGGTTGATGGCCACTTCACGGAAGCGTTGGTCTCCCCCGTTTTGAGAAACCCACAACAACAGTTCAAGGTTCATCATGTTGTCAATGATCACAGGGCAATTGAAATTCTGGTTCTTGTTCCAGCTTTGGATGGATTTGATTTGTGGCCTGTAGCGGGTGGTCAGCGAAGCTGCTGCAGTATCAATAGTAGCTTTATCCCCTGGCTTCTTGAACAACCGGTATGCATTACCAAAACTGCAATACATCATGAAGCCTAGATCATGGTTACCAGTATAGTGCTTTTCCTTTTCCTGGATGGCCAGTCTTTTTTGTGCAATCTTCAAAACATCCTGATCATTGGTATGCTCATAAATGTAAAGGAGGCTGCCTGGAAAAAATCCACTGCACCACCATTTGGTATTGCTCGACTCCACCTTGCCAGTATTCTTGTTCAATGTTTTGGGCATCATTGAATCTGGAACATTTTTTTCCAGGATTTTATATTGACTGGCAGCAAGTTTGAACTGCTGATCAATCATCTGCTCCATTTCTTTTTTACTGGACTGCGCATGCACCAGGCTGCAGCAAAAAGAAACGAATAAAAAAATCACTAAACTGTTATTGATTAACTTTTTCATCTGAAATGATTATTATGGCGTAGATATTGCAAACTAAATTAAGGAATGCACATGAACAATCGTGCATCACCATTAGTAATTTTATGCTTAAATTCATTGCAAACGGATCATAAGTTAGTATTAGGCGTCAAATCATCCTTCTGATCTAAACATTCATATGCAATTGACCTTTGCATTGAAGAAACAAAAGAATAATGGAGATCAACATCAAAGAAGTAAGGATAATGCTGGGTGGGAAAATCTTACTCGACAACATCAATCTTTCAATGGCCCATGACGAACAATGGGCAATAACAGGACCCAGTGGTTCAGGAAAAACCACATTGGGCAAGGCCATTGCAGGGAAGATTTTTCACCGCGGAATCATCAGTTTTGATACCGCTGAAAAACAGGAAATAAACCCCAAAATTCTGCTGATTGAACAACAACACCAGTTCAAGAACAGAAGCAATGTGCAGCAATTTTATTATCAACAAAGGTTCAATTCTTCAGATGCAGAAGACACCTTGACCGTAGCAGAACAGTTTGACGATACAGACCAACAACTGAATAAATATTGGATCAATTTTTTCAATATATGGCCCATCATTGACAAGCCATTGATTCAATTATCTAACGGCGAGAACAAAAGACTGCAACTGGCCAAGGCCATGACTGAATCCCCGTCTTTATTGATTTTGGACAATCCATTTATAGGATTGGATAAAGAAGGTAGATCGACATTGCAGGAAGGATTGAACAAGATCGTGCAAGCTGGAACCAAAATTATACTCTTTGCACCCCCTGAAGACCTTCCATCATGCATAACTCATATAGCTTTCATCAAAGAAGGAAAGATACACTTTGCTGGACCCAAAGACAATCAACCAATGCTTGTTGCATCATCTGATGATGATGCAATTTTTCCTACTCCCCTTGCCCTGCAAAAATGTTATGCAACTTCCAGTTTGCCATTCAAACATGCAGTTGAAATGAGGAATGTAAACATTGCTTACAATGGAAAAGAAATCCTGAGCAATTTCAATTGGCAAGTGAAGAAGGGAGAAAGATGGTGTGTAACAGGCCCGAATGGTGCGGGGAAGTCGACCCTGCTGAGCCTGATCAGTGCAGACAATCCGCAAGCCTATGCCAATGATATTTATCTTTTCGACAGGAAACGAGGAACCGGAGAAAGCATCTGGGACATCAAGAAAAACATTGGCTATGTTTCACCAGAACTGCATTTGTTTTTTGACCTTGGAATAACCTGTCAGGAAGCGGTGACTTCAGGATTGTTTGATACCATTGGGCTTTTCAGAAAGCCTGGCCCAACCGAAACCAGTATTGTGTTGGATTGGATGGAAATGCTCGGCATTTCAGCCATAAAAGAAAAAAGATTGAACCAACTTTCACTAGGAGAACAGCGACTGGTGATGCTCACCAGAGCCTTGGTAAAAAGTCCACCCATGCTGATCCTTGATGAACCCTGTCAGGGACTTGATGCCCAACAAACAGCAAAGTTCAAAAATACGATTGACCTTATTTGTAAATCGACATCCACAACGCTGATTTATGTAAGTCACTACAGCCAGGATATCCCCACCTGTATCACCCATCACCTGCAACTTAAAGCAGGTAAAAAAATAGAGGAATGATTATTTAACAGTTAGCGTTGTGCCACTGATTTCAACGGTTCTTGCTGAAAGCCCACTTGTTGCGGGAGAAACGGTAACAGCGCCCGAGATAGAGAAAGTTGAACCATGTGCAGAACAGTAGAAATCATTGCTGCCTTTCCTGAAAGTGACAGCAACTCCCTGATGAGGGCAGGCATTGACAAATGCCACAAAACTGGACACGGCGTTTCCTGAAGCCTTTCTCACAACGATGATCCCTTGGTCTGAAACAAAATCATTAACCGCAAGCAGCTGGGTTGTAAGGTTGATGGTAAGAAGTGTGTTTCCTGTACCGCCGCCGCCGGTATTGCCACCACCTCCGGTATTGTTTCCAGTACCAGTGTTCTCATCTTTTGAACAAGCCGCCATCATACAGGCTACGCAAGTGAATGCAAGACCACCGCTAATTTTGCTGAGGAATTCTTTTCTTTCCATGGTAAATATCTGTTTTTATGGCCAGGTAATGTGCAAATAACGCGATTCTAGGCAAAATGTTTTACAATTTACAAATCAAACCTGAAACCAAATACAGGAATCCTACCCAAAAGATATGAATAGACAATTCTTCCGGCACTGGCATCATACCGTTGACTGACCCGATTCTTGGTATTCAATGCATTTTGAACCCCGAGGATAAAGCTACCCGTCATCTTGCTGTACTGCAGTTTCCACTCCATTTGAACATCCAGCCTAAAAATGGATTTCAATTTTTCGCCATAAATTTT
>CAITQQ010000286.1 GCA_903894575.1 uncultured bacterium | reverse complement strand
TTTTCTTTAAAAAATCGCTTCTTTTCATTGCTGTATATTTTCTTATTGTATTGATTTATGATTAATTATCCTTCATCATCATCATCTGATTTTTTCTTTTTAACCTTTGGTGTTTTGATGACTTCCACTTTTGTCATCCGGGGAAAAACTTCCCTGAACGTATTTATCAAGATTTTTTGATCTGGTGTTAAGCTGCTTTCTGCAACAACGTTTTTTTCCTCTGGATCTTTGGCCACATTGAAAATTTCACCAGTTTCATACAATTTCCATTCTCTGTTGTGCACAAAACGCGCTTTCTTGAATTCCCCTTTTTGTGGGTCATAATGCGCGAACAACCAATCCCGGCCTTCATATTTTTGTCCTGTCACCAAGGGCAGAAAACTCCTTCCATCAGTAACAAAATCCTTGGGCAAGGAAATATTCACAGCATCTGCTATTGTTGGAAGAAAATCAGTGAAATCGATCAACTTGTCATTCACCTGTCCTGGCTTGATCTTCCCTTTCCAATAGGCAACCAAGGGAACATGAATTCCATACTCGGTGGTGGCGCCTTTCATTCCATGAATTGTTCTGCCGTCTTTCATCCCAGAATTGATTCCCACTCCTGTTCCATTGTCTCCCGTAAATAGAATCAGTGTATTCTCACTAATTCCTAATTCATTCACCTTATCCAGAATCTCTCCAACGTTCTTGTCCAGGTAGGACATCTGGTCTTTGAAAAAAGCATTGTCTGCAGAAGATCCACCCGGTTCACCTTTGGGTACAATCTTGAAGTTGTCATACACCTTTCCATTGGCTGGTGTTGGCACAAAAGGCTTGTGAGAAAGCACCATTGGATAGTACACCAAAAACGGACCATCTTTTTTCCTGGTCATAAAGTTCTTGATATAGTTCACAAAAAGATCGGGGCCATACTCTCCTTTTGAATATTTCTTGCTCACCCCATTCTCCAACAAGCGAGGATCTTTGTAGCGCTCATTGTAGGTTGAACTGGTATCCATGATGTTCCACAAGAGATACTCATCAAATCCTGCTTTGTATGGCGTAAACTCATCTCCGCCCAATTGCCATTTTCCTGTGATGCATGTTGCATATCCTTGTGATTTGAGGATATGCGCAAAATTGGTTTCATTCTGGTTGAGATAGCCCCATCGCTCGTAATTCCTGAAATTGGATTTACCCGTCATGATCTGTACCCGAGATGGCGAACACAATGGCTGTGCATAACAATTTTGAAACAACGCGCCACCCTTTGCCATGTTGTCGATTCTTGGCGTTGAATAAGTGGTACTGCCATAAGCACTGATGGTTTCAAAACCAATATCATCTGCCAAAATCAAAATGATGTTGGGCTTTTGTTTGTTGATTTGTTGTGGTTTGTCATTGGCAACAAATGCTACAGTCAACAGCAGCATCAAGAAAGACAGGAACAACAATGGAATCCTTGTTTTTTTCATGATGATAGAATCTGTAACCATGGAAATAAGGGTTGAAATATTTTTTATTGAATCATTATTTTTTTCTTCATCCGTATATAAACAGAAGAAGCGCCAATCATCAATGTATACACTCCCTTCGGATGTACAAAGGCTGAAATGGAGTCATCCCAATAGCGCAAGCTTTTTACAGCAATATCAATCTTCACATTTTCCTGACCACCATGCTTGATATTTAGACGCTTAAAACCTTTTAGTTCTTTTATCGGCAATGGAATATTTCTTTCAGGTAACCCACATGAATGGCCTTTTGTGGCAAACAAAAAAAGGATACAGCCCTTAAGAATGAATTGATATGATGAGATGGATAATTTCAAATCACCTTGTTAATTGTAATTTGTTTTCAGCACAGCTTTTTCTTCTGCCACAGGTATCTTCAATTGTAACAATTTTACATCCTTTGTATTGTTCAAATGAAACATGGGCATGTCTTTCACAGAAGGTATTCTTACTTCAGAAATGGTAGAAGAGCTGACATCATCCATGACAATGGCTGGTCGGAAATCATCCTCACGGAAACTCATTGTTATATTTTTCATACTGATTCCTTGCGCATGTCTCAGGTAAAATCCCCATGAAGGCAACTCTCCCCACATGGAAAACTCAGGATACCTGTCTTTGTTTTCTGGAATTTTAGTAATATTTTCTGGTGAAATAAATGCAATATTTTTATCGGCCCTGCCACCATAGGTAATGTCAATATTTTCCAAGGTGATGTCTTCCACAGGATATCCTGGAATACCTACGATTGAGGAAGGAATAAGGTTGTAAGGTAAAAAGGGATGGCCATAAATATGATAGTGAAAGGGGCGTCTTGGCATTTTGTCTAAACCAGGATTCAGGTGATCTGGAGGTCCCTCAATCGGATATCCTTGATCTGGCTTCAACAACGGTATGTCTGCTTTTACATTGCCGATATATACATTTTTCAAGGTCCCTACCTTCCCATTTACATTGCGATGTCCTCTTCTGATAAAAATTGCATTTCCGGTATTCGTTGCTACAACATTTCGTATGTCGATATTCTCTAAAATTCCTCCATCAACAGATTCCAATGCAATAGCTGATCGATACGTATCAAATACAATTAAATTCTTTACAACAACATTTTTGAAGCCTCCCACACCTGCTGTTCCCAATTTAAATCCGTTGGCGCTTGAACGCACAATGCAACTATCAATATAAATATTCTCACAAAGAAATCTTGCATCTTCTGATTTTAAACAAATGGCATCATCAGAAGAATTGATGAAACAATTGGTTATCCTGACATTTTTACTATCTGTGATGTCAAGACCGTCATTGTTCCAATAAGCGGTACTTTGAACCTTGATTCTATCAATGATCACATTGTCGCACTGTCTATAGTCCTGCACCCAATCTGAGGAATTCTTAAGGGTTATACCGGTTACCTTTACATTTTTACAGCCAACAATATTGATGTTATTGGCCCTGGCCACACCTGGTCTTTTGAACAACCAGATTGAATCTTCCTTCAGTTCACCACTTCTGAGTTTTTTAAATATATCCAACATCAACTCCTGGGCTTGTCCGTCAATAATTCCTTCTCCACTGATCGCGATATCGTGCTGATCCCGGGCCGATACAATTGATGGTCTTGATTTTGCTTTTAGATATCCTTCTGTTGTGGTTGGCCCAAGCAATACTGCGCCTAATTGAATGTGTAAATCAACACCTGACTTCAAAAAAATGGCACCTGTCAAATAATTGCCTGGGGGTATGATCACCCTCCCACCTCCAGCGGCTGAGACCTTGTCAATTGCTTGCTGAATAGCCAAGGCATTGTTTGTTATTCCATCTGCCAAAGCACCATACTTAATGATGCTTTGGTCTTTCATTTGAGAAAAACACAAACTGTTCAACATCAGAAAAAACACCAACAATGCTAATGATTTCATTTTATTTTTTTTTAGTTAACAATAGATACTTTATAGTAACTGCTTTTTTTCATCAACCATCACTCTGCTTTTCCTCCCCCTTTTTTATATGGACGAACACCCACTTTGGCAGACCACTTGTTATACTCTTCCAACATGGCTTTAGCCCTGGTGGCCTCGACTCCCGATAAATCATTCATTTCTGTTGGATCTGATGCTAGATCATACAGCGACCAATATGTTTCC
>CAITQQ010000285.1 GCA_903894575.1 uncultured bacterium | reverse complement strand
CCATTACTACAAAAGGTCAAATCCTTGCAAAAGAATTTTCCATTCACTTGCGTGATAGCATGATCAGGAATGCTGAAGGCAAGGTGGTTTCAAGGGTTAGATTGAAGCCAAGGGAATCTGCCTATTTGCATTGGGACAATCTTCTGACACTTGAATTCAACGACTCATTACCCAAAATCTGTGCGCTTGAAATCACTCCTAACCATTCGACACCAACAATTTTTCTCGCAGGCAATTCTACTGTGGTTGATCAGGACAAAGAACCCTGGGCTGCCTGGGGGCAGATGTTTCCATCCATGATTGTACCCGGTAAAGCCATTATTGCGAATTATGCAGAATCTGGGGAAGCCTTGCGTTCTTTCAAAGGCGCCAACCGGTTGGAGAAAATTTGGTCGATGGCAAAGCCGGGCGACTATCTTTTCATCGAGTTCGCTCACAATGATCAGAAGCCGGGTGGAAGCCATCTTGATCCTTTCACCACCTACATGTCAACCCTTAAATCTTGGATAGCTGAGGCAAGAAAACGCAGTATCACGCCAGTGCTGGTGACCTCCATGCACAGGAGAAATTTTGATGCAGCTGGGAAGATTGTCAATACCTTGCTGGATTATCCGGATGCGATGCGTAAAACCGCTGTTGATGAAAATGTTTTGTTGATTGATTTGAATGCCATGAGCAAGGAATTGTATGAAGCCTGGGGGCCTGAAAAATCACTCAAGGCTTTCGTGCATTTTCCGGCAAATACTTTCCCCGGACAGGATAAAAAACTGGAAGACAATACACATTTCTCCACCTATGGTGCGTATGAGTTGGCGAAATGTGTTGCTACAGCATTGGCATCATCCCCATTGAAATCCATTATTCTTCCAGCTTTTCAACAGTACGATCCAAGCCATCCATTCCCATTTGAAAAATTCCACTTACCCATGGGCTCTTTGGTCAATGCCATAAAACCTGATGGAAATTAAATTGTTGTACATGAAATCAATTCTTGTTTTTAGCTTGTATTTTTTGTTGACGCTCAGTAATCTCATTGCCCAGCCTGTATTGTCAACAAGCGGAAAAGGAATGCCCAATGAGTGGATTGATAGTGCCACAGGTCACAGGGTCGTGAAACTGACGAGGAATAAAAACACAAGCAACCTATCATTCTATTTCCACAACAATCCATTTATCGGAAATAAGATGGTGTATTACAGCAGCGACAAAAACAATACTATCGGAGTTGCCAAGCAAGAAACTTCCTCCGTGAATTCAAGGAACAAACAGCTTCATCTGCTGGACTTAAAAACCCTTGCTTCAGAACAACTGACCTTTCATCAAAAACCCATGAATGGTGAAATTGTACATGCAAAGTCAGGCAATGTTTTTTATCAAATCCAAGACACTGTTTTTTCTGTGAATGCCACATCAAAAAAGACAAGTGTTGTATACGTTTTCAAAAACCAGTACAGGGGTTCTGTGGCTGCTGTCAATGCCAATGGAAAATATTTGGCAGGGGTAAGGGTGGAAGAAAAAGAGCGGGAAATATTCAGGAACAACCCACAGAAAAGCGGTTATTTCAATCTGATCTACGAAGCAAAACTTCCCCGTGCCTTGTTCGTCATTGATATTGAAAAAGGGGCGCTGAAAGAAATCCATACCGATTCAGCCTGGCTCAATCACGTACAGTTCTCCACTACAGATCCGGATTTGCTGATGTTCTGTCATGAAGGCCCATGGCACAAGGTGGACAGGATTTGGACCATCAGGCTTTCCACACAGCAAACCATGTTGATGCACAAGCGCACCATGTCGATGGAGATTGCAGGGCATGAATGGTCTTCTCCTGATGGGAAAACGATTTGGTTTGATTTGCAACAGCCAAGAAGCACGACTTTTTTTGTTGCGGGTGCTGATGTAAAAACAGGAAAAGAAATCAAGTACAGCCTCAAGCGCGAGGAATGGTCCATCCATTATAACTTGTCCAACAATCAACAATTGTTTTGTGGGGATGGTGCAGATCCCGGCCAAGTGGCAAGAGCCCAGAACGCACAGTGGATTTATTTGTTCAGACCCAATGGAGATCATTTTGATGCGGAGAAATTGGTGGACATGAAGCACCACGGCTACAAGCTTGAACCCAATGTGCATTTCAGTCCTGATGACAAATGGGTCATCTTCAGGGCTAATTTTGAGGGCATTGAAAATGTATATGCGGTGGAGATTGCCCCTGCCAAAACTGCAACTGCGACTTGGCCCACCATCAACAATACCATGAAACCATGGACCCGCTGGTGGTGGCAGGGGAGTGCCGTCAATGGCAAGGACCTTGACTGGAACCTTGAGCAGTTTCAACAAGCAGGCTTGGGTGGTGTTGAGATTACGCCCATCTATGGTGCAATTGGTCATGAAAAAGAATACTTGCAATTTCTTTCGCCAGCATGGATGAATGCTTTAACGCATACCTTGAAAAAATCCAAAGCGTTGGATCTTGGAGTAGATCTGGCGAATGCAACAGGTTGGCCATTTGGTGGGCCATGGGTCAGTGATGAAGATGCAAGCAAATCTGTTTACCATAAAATCTACACAGTTACCGGAGGCGTTCCGTTGAAAGAAAAAATTGAATTCCGCAGAGAAGTATGGGTGCGTACAGCAAATCCAAAACCCTTAAAGTCTGCTCAGTTGCTGGATCCTCCTTCATCCAATAAGGATTTGCAAGGCCTGGCATTGGATCAGGTTCAATTTGCCGGAAACCT
>CAITQQ010000284.1 GCA_903894575.1 uncultured bacterium | reverse complement strand
CAACGGAAACCTTGCCTGTCCGAAAGGTTGATTGGTCAACTGTGTGATTTGCCTGAAGTCGCTCTTGGTCCAATTGTCTACCATGAAAATGTTGAAATTGTTCCTCGATGGAATAACGGTATCTGCTTTAGAGGCATTGGGCGAAGGCCTGTTGGATGAGAACAGGATCCCTGTCTTGCTGGGGAACGCAACGAATGATGCATCCAGGTCATCGTAAATATCGTTGGTGATTTGCTGCACGCTGTTTTCCTTGACCTTGTACACAAAAATATCTGATTGCCCGTTTTTGACGCCACTGAGGATAAGTGTATTGTTATCCAGCATGAACTTGGCATCCTGGATCAATTGGAAACCTTCCAATTCCTGTTTGAAGGTTTTTATCCTGGCTACTGCATCGTAAATGAACATTTTTATTTTACCTTCTTCAGTGTATACCACCAGGATCCTTGATCCTTTTGGATCCCAAGCCATCAAAGGATAATTGGGATTCAGCTCATCTTGGTTGTTGAGCACCCCCGCTTTCAACAAGGTTTTTCTTTCATCTGAAAGATCCTCAAGCATGACGCGGTATATGCCCTTTTTGTACTCAACCATCACATAACTATTGTTACGGGCAATGGGGTTCGCCTGGAAACGGTAATAATCCCGGCCATTCTTTTTTTCTTCAATGGTCACCACATTTCCCTTGGGCAGGTTGCGTCTGCCTTTCAAATCATTCTGGTATTTTTCAGCTTCCAGGTCCATGAAATCAGTGAGCAGCTCCCGGAATTTTTTCTTGGTCACCTTTAAGCTTGCAGCATTGAGGCTTTTGTAGATGCGAGACAGGTAAAGGAAGTAAGTGATGTTGTCTTTTTTGTATTGCTCACCAATGAACCTCCAAAAAGCATGTCCTGCCAGGTAGGGCTCACGAAAGGCAAATTGGTAAAAGGTCCTGTAATTGCCGGACAACAACGCTGACTTGAGTTTGTCATCCAGTGCAGGGCTCCAGTTTTCAGCAACATAAGAAACGTATCCATCTGTGAGCCATTTGGGCAGGTCCAGCAGGGCCTGGTTGCTGGCAAATTCTCCGAGGTCATCGCCAAAGAGTAGATTTTCTACCAATACTTGTGCAATGCCTTGCCTCAGCCTTATCCTCAGTTCATTGAGGTTGCCATCAAAATACAAGAGGATTTTGTTGTTGACGAGTTTGGTTACACCGCCTGTATTTTGCCAATCAATCCCCAATCCAATGTTGGATTGTTTGTAATCAGTAAAGCTGTTGTAAATCACAATGTTCGCCCTTCTCTGCAATCCATATTCAACGAATTCTTCAATGGCTCCCAATTCCTCTTCTGCCACCTGTGCAACAAATTTTCCCAAGGCCAATCCACCTTCATTGGTGTAGGTATTAAAATTCTTCGTTTGATAATACCTCCAGTTGAATTTCTTGTATTGTACCCTGTTTTTCCCAAACTCAACAGTGCTCACCTGGGCAGATGATTGCATTGATAAAAAGACAATCGCAAAAACAGGGAGCAATAATTTTCGCATGGTGTAATGATTCAAATGATTGGATATCTTCGCAGTCTGCGTTCAATGCCACGTATTCAGGCTAAAATTAACGCATTTACCCAAGAAAAAGCGGCTATGATAAACGTTAAAATTTTCCAATTCAATCCCCTGCAAGAGAATACCTATCTGATGTACAACGAAGCGGGGGATTGTATTGTCGTGGATCCTGGATGCTATACAGACAAAGAGCGGGATCAGCTCAGGGACTTCATTGAAGCCAAGCAGCTGACACCCATCATGCTGGTCAATACCCATTGTCATCTTGACCATGTATTTGGGAACAAATTTGTTCATGAAACCTATGGGCTGGAACTGCATATTCATGAGGGGGAGAAACAGGTTCTTGAAATGGCGCCCACCAGTGGATTGATGTGGAACCTGCCATTTGATAATTATACTGGATCCATTCATTTTCTAGATCAAACAAGTCATTTGACGTTGGGTGATGAAACCATTCAAGTGCTGTTTACCCCAGGACATTCTCCCGCCAGCATCAGTTTCTATGCCAGTAAAAGCAGTTTTGTCATTGCAGGTGATGTGCTTTTTAGGGAAAGCGTTGGAAGAACAGACCTTCCTGGAGGCAATCCTGCTGTTTTATTGAAAAGCATTACGGAGCAATTATACTCCTTACCGGAGGAGACGATCGTTTATTCAGGCCATGGCATACCCACCACCATCGGTCATGAAAAGCGCCACAATCCTTATGTTTCAGGATAATTTCAGTGCTTTCTGTAAAGATTTTTGATCACAGGCACTTTGGTCAGTTCTGCTTTTTCCCGGACCAGTATGATCAGCGTAAAAATAATCATGAAAAAGGTTGCACTACCATGTACCCACCAAATGTTCTCTATGTTTGCCCTGATCAATGCATGCGCCAGGTAAAGGCCTACTGAAATCCCGATATAGCCCAATACCTTTTTCCATTCGTAAGGGATGGGATAATGCTTTTGGCCCAAGAAATAACTCATCAGCATCATGGTACCATAACAGGCTACCGTTGCCCAGGCACATGCCAAAAATCCCAAGGAAGGGATGAGCAGGTAATTGACGAGCAGGGTAATCAATGCGCCAACAATGGTAATCACTGCTCCGGTGCTGTTCTTGTTGGTCAGTTTGTACCAAATGGAAAGGTTGTAGTAGATGCCCAGGAAAATTTTTGACAACATCAGGATGGGTACTACGACCAATCCCTGCAAGTACTCAGGGTGCTTTTGAACGCTCATGAAATGTTTCCAAATATCAAGGTAGAGCACAACGCAGAGATAACAAAAGCAACAGGCGACCACAAAGAGGTTCATGATCCTGGCATAAGTACTTTTTGCATTTTCACTGGATGCGTTTTTAAAGAAGAATGGTTCAGCACCCATCCTGAAAGTTTGAATGAAAATCACAATCAGGATGGCCAACTTATAATTGGCGCTGTAGATGCCGTTGGCCGCCCTGGCTTCCTGTACTGTACCTGAAAAGCGGAAGAGCACCATGAAACGGTCGATGGTCTCATTGATCATGCCCCCAAAACCGACCACAACCAGGGGCAAGGAATAGATCATCAGTTCTTTCAATAGTTTTTTGTCGAATGTTATTTTGAAATCCTTCCATTCCCTGAACAATAGTGCGAGGGTGATGATGCTCGCCAGCAATTGTGATATAAACACATAACCTTTGCCAATGGCTGGGTCATATAATCCTCCGAGAAACGAACCGGTTCCTGCTTCATGTGCCGGTTTGCAGAGCAAAAGGAAAAAGGCCGCGAGCCCAACATTGATGAGGATATTGGTCAGTTTGATCAATGCAAATTTTCTTGGCCTTCCCGCATGCCTTAGCTTGGAAAAAGGGAGTACAGAGAGCGTGTCCAATGCAACAATCGCTATGACCCAGATCACAAATTCAGGATGTTCTTGCTGCTGCATCATGTCGGCCAGCAGTTGCGCTTGAAATGTGAGCACCAAACTGAAAATCAGCGTCGTGAGGAGAAGGCTGCTCAATGCGGTGTTGAATACCTTTCTTTCATCTTCCACCTGGTTGAAACGGAAATAGGATGTCTCCATTCCGTATGTAAAAATGATGTTCAGGAAAGCTGCAGATGCAAAGAGGATGGAAATGTCACCGAAATCTCCAGCATGAAAGCTGTACAGTAAGATGGGCGTGAGGAGGTAGCTGATGAACCTTCCAAGTATATTGCTCAAGCCAAACCAAAGGGTTTGGTTCGCCAATTGTTTGATTCCTCCCAAAATATAACAGTTTGGACAAATATAAGGGTTCTGCCATCTCAGTGCTAATATCTGTTTTCATTTCATAGATTTACATTGTTAAAATTGAAAGCATGAGAGCAGTGATACAAAGGGTTTCCAGCGCATCTGTAAAGGTCGATGGCAGAATTACAGGGGAAATTCAACAAGGCTTATTGCTGCTTGTTGGCATTGAAGACAGTGACGCTAAGGAGGATCTTGAATGGCTTTCCGGTAAGGTTGTCAACCTGCGGATTTTCAATGATGAAGAAGGTGTGATGAACAAGTGTGTGAAAGATATTGAAGGAGGCATCCTTGTCGTGAGCCAGTTCACCCTTCACGCAGCCACCAAAAAAGGAAATCGACCTTCCTATATCAGGGCATCAAAGCCAGAGATTGCCGTTCCTTTGTACGAACAATTCAAGCAACAACTCGCAACAGATTTGGGTAAGGAAATTCAGGCAGGCATCTTCGGCGCAGACATGAAAGTAGCGCTCCTCAACGACGGACCTGTCACCATCATCATCGATACAAAAAACAGGGAATAAATGACAATCAACGAAGCGCAACTGCAGGTGGATACCTGGATAAAAACCATTGGGGTCCGCTATTTCAGTGAATTGACCAACATGGCCATCTTGACTGAGGAAGTAGGAGAGCTGGCAAGGGTCATGGCCAGAAAATATGGTGACCAATCCTTTAAAAAAAATGAAACCGGAGAACATTTGGCAGATGAAATGGCGGATGTGTTGTGGGTTTTGATTTGCCTTGCCAACCAGACGGGGATTGACCTGACCGAGGCGTTCAAAAAAAACATGGAGAAAAAAACCATCCGGGATGCGGATCGGCACAAAGGCAATGAAAAATTGCAATAGGCCTCAGCATTTCAATGCCTTTTGCAGTTGCACGGCTTCCCTTTGTTTTATTATCTTTGCGGGCTATGGTAGTCAATGATCAAAATAAGTTCCAGGCGATAATATCCCATGCAAAGGAATATGGGTTTGTATTTCAATCCAGTGAAATTTACGACGGACTCAGTGCCGTGTATGATTATGGCCCATGGGGCAGTGAGCTGAAAAAGAACATTCGTGAGGCTTGGTGGAATGCCATGACCCGCATGCACGACAATATTGTTGGAATTGATGCAGCCATTTTTATGCATCCAACAACATGGAAAGCTTCTGGGCATGTTGACAATTTCAGCGATCCGATGATTGACAACAAGGATTCAAAAAAACGCTACCGTGTTGATCATCTGATTGAGGGATTTGCAGATGCCTTGAACAAGGAAGGAAAGACCACCGAAGCTGAAAAGCTGATTGCTGATATGGATGCTTTACTGGCAGCCAATGATTATGGGGGATTGAAGCAATTGATCGATGATAATAAAATGAAATGTTCAGTGAGCGGCACCTGCAACTGGACAGATGTGCGTCAATTCAACCTGATGTTTTCCACCCAGCTGGGTTCTGTGGCAGAAGATGCAAGCGAGATCTACCTGAGACCGGAAACCGCACAGGGCATATTTGTCAACTTCCTCAATGTGCAAAAGACTGCCCGCATGAAAATACCTTTTGGTATTGCACAGGTGGGAAAAGCCTTCAGGAATGAAATTGTGGCCCGACAGTTTATTTTCAGGATGCGTGAATTCGAGCAGATGGAAATGCAGTTTTTCATCAGGCCTGGCACACAGCAGGAATGGTATGCTTACTGGAAAGCCGAGCGCATGAAATGGCACGAATCCATGGGCATTCCTGCAGAAAGCTACCGTTTCCACGACCATGTGAAACTGGCCCATTATGCCGATGCGGCAGTGGATATTGAATATTCCTTTCCCTTCGGTTGGAAAGAGGTTGAGGGCATCCACAGCCGTACTGATTTTGATCTAAAAAGCCATCAGCAATACAGCGGAAAGAAATTGCAATATTTTGATACGGAGATCAACCAGAACTATGTTCCTTATGTAATCGAGACCTCCATTGGATTGGACAGGATGTTCCTCCTTACCATGTGCCATGCTTACCAGGAAGAGAAATGGACCAAGGAAGATGGTACAGAGGACAGCAGGGTTGTGCTGAAGATTCCAGCCAAAATTGCCCCCATCAAATTGGCTATTTTACCTCTCTTGAAAAAAGAGGGATTGCCCGATATTGCCAAAGAGATCATGGCCACCTGCAGGACGGAGTTCTATTGTTTCTATGAAGAGAAGGATACCATTGGTAAGCGTTACCGCAGGATGGATGCATTGGGAACTCCTTTTTGCATCACCATTGATCACCAAACCAAGGAGGATCAGACGGTTACCATCCGATACCGCGATACAATGACGCAGGAAAGGATTCCGGTTGAAGGATTGGTTCAATTCATCAAAAGCAAACTCTAGCCATCATTTTGCCCCTTTCAGTTTGAGGTAGATAGTGCCGATACGCTCTCTGAAAAAGCCTCCCCAGCCGTCCATCGCCCAGCTGGCCGGAATCATGTTGGCTCCACTGAACTGTGTGGCAGAGGCAGACATTGAGAAGGCGCAAGGGTAGGGCCTTACCGCAATTCCTGCCTGTTCAAAGGTGAGCGTTGCCCTGGGGATATGAAAGGCTGAAGTAATCAATACTGCCTTGGTTTTCAGTCCGCCATTTCGGTCAATGATTTGCTTGGAAAAAAGGGCATTTTCGATGGTGTTTTTTGATTGGTTCTCTATCCAAATGTCTTCTGCAGGAATGCCCAGATCAATCAGGTTTTGGGCTACAAAATCAGCCTCCATAAAATTATCCTCACTGAACACTCCGTTCTGTCCTCCTGATGCAATGATTTTTTTGATATGCCCTTTTTTGTATAGCAAGGCTGTTTGGATGAACCTGTCTGACGACATGTTGAAATGCCCTTGTTTGTTGACCTTGTCATAGCTGGTCATGCCACCCAATACGATGCCGACGTCATATTTTTCATTCGCCGCCATGGGCATGGGTGGGGCATGAAATGGGTATTGCAGGTTGTTGATCAACCAGGGGTTGGTAAAGAAGAGCAGTGCAACCAGCGTAATAGTGGCTAGTTTTTTTCTTTTGTTTTCAGTCCTTGCCAATGCGGTCAGGATGATCAAAATGAAGATCCAGATGAATGGACTAAAAAAAAACTGCAGGATTTTTCCGATGATGAACATGATAAAAAAAGGCCGGCTGATGGGCCGGCCTTGGAATTTAGTTTTTGATGATCTTCTTGGTGGTTTGGTACTTTCGGTCGTTGCTCGTGATGGTCACGATATAGGTACCAGCTGAAAGATTGCCGAGGTTGATGTTTCCATTCTGGTATCCGGTTTCTTTTTTTGAAACAACCGCACCAGATAGGCTGGTTACCTGAACGCTTATTTTTTTGGTGTTGTACATGTCTCCTACCTGGTAATTGACCAAGTCTTTTGTAATGGTGGGATAGATGTTTTTTATGAAGCCTGTATTGTTCCTTATTGGACTGGTGATGGCGGTAGCAATGGTAATGGAGCTTCCAAGGGAAGCGGCAAACATGCCATTGCCATGGGTTCCAACCACCATGGTATTGTCGGTCCAACGGTGCGCCAGTGAGTTGATGATGGCATCGTTCATCATGGCTGCAGGCGTTCCGGCAGCACCTGTTTCTTTTGCCCATACCGTACTGGCGCCATTGATGGTGGTTGTGCTGTATAGGCCTATGGAGGTTCCTACATAATATTCGATGCCTGTTGTTTTTGCAATGATCTCACAGGCCCTTACGGACGGGATGGCAAGGTTACCCTCTGCAATCTGCCAGGTTGGAAGTGCTGCAGTGGCATTGCCCGTCCAGAATATCGAGTTTACACCATAATTTGAAACTACCGCCATTACAGTGTCCTGGTTCCTTGGATTTACCGAGATGTCTTTTACCACGGAACCGGAGGTCATTCCACTGGGGGTGATGTCGAAGGGTTGGTTGCCTGAAGCACCCCATTGTGGGTCTTTGAGCCTATAGATTTTCCCGGAGGATGTACCAATGAACAAATGATTGTTGGCAGCATATGGTCCCCTTGTGGTGGCCAATGCAAAAATGCTACCGGTAACACTGGTATTGACGCCATCCATCAAAGTCCAGCTTGAGGTGGAAACCTTTTCTGCATCCCCTGTTCTATAAATGCTGTTTTTTGACACATAATAAAGGAAATCAGTATTGTCAGGATCCAGGTGAAAATAAGTGATGAACTCCCCATCTGCACTACCAGAAGGCCTGATATTGGTATAGAGGCCATTGCTGAAATCAAACAATTTCATCCTGTACATCTGTCCTGATTGCGCAGCACAGAAAAGGAATTGGTTGCCGGCAGCATTTTTTTTGGTCATGCCCACCTGGCAGCCATCACCTCCCAACACAATATAATGATCGTTGCTATCACTTACGACAGGTCCCAACATACCGGTCTTGTCACGGAAAGTAGTGGAGTTGTCCTGTGCACCGCCATAATAGTTTCTGCTTCCGGTTGTAGGGTCTATGCCAACATGATAATACTGTAGTGTCTGGTATTGTGAGCTTCCCAACGACCATTCAACACTAGGGGTGGTAATGTCTTTGATCTGCCCAATGCCACCATCTGATGCAATCAGTACCTTGTTGGGATTGGTAGGGTCAAAGGCAAAACTGTGCATATCCGCATGGCTGGCACCATCCGGGTCTGTAAATGTTGTAGAGGAAACCCCGCCTATGTAACTTGAATTGTCCTTTGTGGCAAACCCATCCAATGAGCGGAAAAGATTTACCCCACCTGCCAGTACTATGTCCGGATTGGTAGGATGGACACCAAGGAGCATGTTATAGCCACCCTGCATTTCCATGAATCTGTTGGTGGTTGATGAGCTGGTTTTCCTTTGTGCCACAAGGGTATCTGATTTGGTCCAAGTGAAAGGAGTAGTTGCCATGTTGCACTTGAACAGGTCTGCCTCTGGTTTGCTCGCTGCTGCATCATCTGCATTTTCAACCATCACATAAAGAATGTTTTGATTGGAAGGTGCCAATGCAATGACCATTCTTCCCCATCCTCCTGAAAACTCTCCTGCAGTGAGGCTGTTGTCATAACCCCTCCATCCTGGTATGGAGTCTGCAGCGTCTTTGATACCACCAGCAATCCTCGTGAAAGATCCTGCATTTCCTGAAGTGGAGGTGAAAACCCCGGCCAGAGCCCTGTCAGCATTTCTTCCGCTCATGGCAACAAATACCCTTGATCCTGTTTTGTTGATGGCAAGGTCTGCAATGCCACCTGTGGAAGTTGCGGTAGTAGCGCTGCCGAAAATTTCAGTCCAGGTACCGCCGCCATCAGTGGATCGATAAACCCTTCTGTGTGCTGCAGCATATACATCTCCTGTTACCGGATGAACAGCAACCTTGTGCACAAAGCTCCACTGTGAAGTAAAACCAGTGATGTCTGGGGGATTTGTAGAAGTTAATTTAGACCAGGTGGCACCGTTGTCAATTGATTTGAACATCCCTTCTCCATAGATAAAACCTGAAGGATATCCTGCGGATGCTCCCAGTGGCTCTCCAGTCCCTGCGTACCATGTATTTTCAAATCCTGTTCTTGTGTCTTGAGCCAAGGTTGAAACACTCCTGAGTTGGTTGGCAGGATGGACAAAAGTCCAGCTGACGCCTCCATCTGTACTCCTGAATATTCCACCAGTGATGCCTCCTGCAATGATAACCTTGTTGGTTGTGCCATTGTAGCGTTTATCAAACGCTATCGTCCTGGTTCTCCCCCCGTTCTGAGAAGGTCCTGCTGCTGAGTAAGTATTATTGACGAGCGGGCTGTTGAAGATGCCATTTTCACGGATGGGCATGTTTCTCATGACTGCAAGCTCCTGAGACCTGATCCCTTCAGGGATCAATCCGGTTTTGGGATCCCTTGAGAGCATCCATTCGTATGCTGCCCTTTTTTTGGAATTTTCTGTCTCCAGTTCTTCATCTTCTTCATTCAAGATGGTGAGTCTTTTGGGCAAACCAACTGGCTTTTCCTCTCTGTTGAATAGGTACAATACACCCATGAGGACGATCGCAATGGCAGGAATGATGAGGGCTTTCTTCTTGTTCATATACATGCTTGGTAACGTGTTTGGCAATTTAACCAATTTTTCAGCTTCATGTTCGCTTTTTCTGTCATAATAATTTGACCTGAAAAGCCTGAAAAGTTTAATCGTATCTTTACCATTCTTGTGAAGGCATGAATCTGCAGTTTCTTTTGGATGGTTATGTTCAATCCCCCCCTGTACAACAGATGGCGGAGGCCATTCTTTTGCCTAAATCCCAAAAGATACTTTGCACCAAAATGGCAGGGTCCTATGCTGCAGTACTTTTTTCAGCCCTTTACCAGCGTACGGAACTTAACGGACTCAACCACATGATCATTTTGGAAGATGCAGAGGAAGCTGCCTATTTTCACAATGACCTGGAGCAGCTGATCCACCCCATTGATCTTTTCTATTTTCCTTCTTCCTTCAAAACCAACAAGAATTTCCGGATCCAGAGCAGCAGCCATGTGATGCTCAGGACAGAAGCATTGACCCGATTGGCCGGCGGAGGGAACAGAAAAATCTTTGTAACCT
>CAITQQ010000283.1 GCA_903894575.1 uncultured bacterium | reverse complement strand
GTAATCCTTGCCCAAATATTTCAAGGACCACTTGTACTGACAACTCTTGAGGTTGGTGAAATGATACCTGTTTTCAATTTCGAAACGACCATCAAACCCCTCAATGATTTCTCTTCGCTTGAATTTAATGGGACTCCATATTTCCTTGATAGCAAAAAAGCTACCTTCTTTTTCAAGGTGTGGTCCCAGAATGCCATCAGCGGCGCGGTGCTTGTCGGTGTCCAGGCTGTCATGCCGGTCCTTTCTCACCACCGCCTGATCTGCATAATCCCAAAGAAAACCACCGGCCTGCAAAGGCTCGTTCCACATGTACTCCCAATAATCTTCCAAGCCCGCTCCGTGCCCACCATCAAACTGCCCATGCAAAAATTCTGTTGGCATCACAATCTCCCTTCCCTTATCATAATTCCCAATGCCATAGCCAAACTCCCGGTAATGCTGCGTTTCAATGCCATTGAACAATTGCCATGCATGTATAACGGTACGCTGTTGAATATCATGTTTTCTAAACAACGGATCCAGCTCAAAGTTGTGCCCCCCTTCATTACCATTCACCCACATAACAACAGAGGGATGATTGACATCATGATCAATCATCTCTTTCAGGAGCTTGCTTCCTGTAGGCGTATCATAAGCGCCATGCCATCCCGCCAGTTCATCCAGCACAAGCAATCCCATCGAATCACAGACATCCAGAAAATGATCGTCTGGAGGATAGTGAGACATCCTCACCGCATTCATGTTCATCGCCTTGATCATGCGCACATCTTCAATGCTGATGTTCTTGCTGGTGGTTCGCCCTGATTCCGGCCGGAAGCTGTGCCGGTTAACCCCCTTGAACTTGATCTTTTGCCCGTTGACATAAATACCATCGCGTTGACGCACTTCCACTGTCCTGAACCCAATTTTCTTTTTAACTTGATGCAAAACATTACCATCCTTGATCAACGAAAAAAGGGCTGTATACAATGTTGGGTATTCTGGATTCCATGGTATGATACCATTGAAAAGATGATGCAGGTTTGCATTACCAGCAGCATCAACAGCTACATTGTTGACCTTGCCCAGGCTGGCATTTTTTTGATCGAATAGCTCAACCGATACAGTTGTGTTTGCAGACGCTTGCACATTTGCCTTAAAACTTCCATCGGCCTTTGCATCAACGGCTACATGGCCGATATGCAGACCAGGACTGAGTTTCAGGTAGACCGGACGAAAAATGCCTCCAAAGATCCAGTAATCCCCTTTGCGTTCTGCTGCATTCACTGAGCTGTTTTCAGAATGTTTGGAGACCTCCACTTCCAGCGCATTCATTTTGCCATATCTCACCAATGCACTGACATCATAGTGAAATGCATAGAAGGATCCCTGGTGAACTGCTCCTGCAGATTTCCCATTGATTGTTACCACAGCATCTGTCATCACCCCTTCAAATACCAGATCAATTTTTTTCCCCTTCCAGGTATTGGGCACCATAAAATCATGCTGATAAATCCCCTTCTCTTTTCCTTTCACACTGTCTTTTGCAAATCCGTAATCGTATTTGCCAAAGCCCTGCAACTCCCAGCAGGAAGGCACTTCGATTTTGGACCACTTGCCTGCATTCATTCCGCCTGTGCAAAAAAACTTCCAGGTTCTGGTATCGTCACTTCCCGTTCCAGACAAAAAAACTTTTTCAGATTCTTGTGCAGAAAGGCCAAGACACAAGAAAAATAAAAAGCACGATATGGAATTTTTTAACCTGTACATTTAATTGCCCCCTGTTTTAAATGAGAGGATATGAAATACAGCCTCCGGGCAGGAAAGATCAGCGCCAGGCAAATCATAATCCTGATCAGTGGGTGTATCTGCGTTGGGAAATCTTCTTACCGAACCAGTCCTGAAAATGATGCGCTCAATGTTGGCAACAGGAGCAAACATCAGATTGGGTGATAGTTTCTTACCATTCACCGTAGCGGTATAAAATCTGTTGGAAGCATCAAACTCAACAGAGATATGGAGTGGCTGGCCTGGCTTGTATTGAGCAAGTTGTTTGTTCCTGTAACCGGCCTTGGTGATGAGGTTTCCCAGTGAGTCCAGCGTCAGTCGAATGGCAGGACTGCCTTTTCCATCAGCGAATTCAATATCCAGTTGCCCATTGTTGGACTGTTCTGGAAGAATGGTAAATGCAACAGATGACTTGGTTGATGCTACTATAACCCTTTCGGCATAAGCATCTTCAAAAGAATCCTTATCGCGCATTTGCAATGTTCGATGGCCATTGTATGTGCCCACACCAACAGTAGTCCATTGACCACTGTTGAAATTCCATTCATCCAATTCCTCTCCCAAGGGCTTGGTATCAAAACTATCCTTGATCGGACCAGTGAATACATTTTTCACTGGGACAGGAATTTTTGATACCCAAATATCTTCCTTGTTCATGCTGTAGGTCACCCACATGTTGCCATCCTTGGGCTGGCCATTTCCCTCTTCAATGCCACGAACATATTGAGGACCATAAGACTTGTAGGCACCGCCATACCGCATGCCACTGATTGTTCCATTCACCAACAACAAACGGTCATAGACCAATCCATCGTCGCTCACAGACAGGGCCAGTGGCCACCTGAATTCTGAAGGGTTGTAGACGGTTGCGAATTTTCCATCCATTGTTTTTTGCCCCCAGATTTTAGCATTGCTGTTGACGAATCCCGGAGCCCGAAGAGGGCCATACTGCCAGCTCAAACCATTGTCCTTGCTGATGGAACTGAGGGCATGTTTCCACAAGCCGACCACCTGACCATTGTTGACGTGGTAATAACTAAATGCCTTTACATCTTTTTTAAGGGGTATCAACGGATCGTTGCGGTCTGCCTCTTCCACCCATTGCTGCATCATCAAAGGATTGCCCAGGAGCTCATTGCAAGCTGCCACAAAACCCTTGTCCTTGCTGGATGCATAAAAGGGAAAAGCACATTGCGCTGTATCCCATGAGCTGTTGTACCGGATGAAGTATACTGGGCCCAATCCACCATCCTTGTAAATTTCACGTACCACACGGCCGATGCCTTTGCCGTCGTTGGGATCATCGCCTTTGCCCATCACAATGCCGTAATAGGCCAGTGTCAAAAGCCTGTTGGAGGATGAAACAAAGAATCCCATGCGTTGGTGCATGACCGCATCAAGGTCCTTGGCAATTTCTGGTCTTCCTTTTTTTTGAACGCCATCAGGAATGCGATAGATCGGAAAGCTGACCATTGGATCAGACCAATGGATGCCATCCTCTGAAGTCTGCATCATGGACCTGCCAGGTGGAACATGCTCTCCTACTGGGTTTGCAAGGTATTGCAGGTAGAATTTCTTGTTCCAATAACACAACATGGGTGCATGATTGTAGGTCCAGTTGATGCCGGCAGCAGCGGCTGCGGGGTTCCTGTTGGCCCTGAATACCTGCACATTGTGCACACCAATGACAGGACGCAACTGACCATGGTGGTAGTCAATGTTGACCTTCTCTGTGCCAACATAGCGAACAGTATCTTGAGCCTTTGACAAGCCTGCAGAGAAAATAAAAAAGTATGCAATCAGCAGCCTCATTGTGAAGTGTATTTCAAAAGACGACGAATCGTCTTCTTGTTTGTTTGAACAATGGTTCCATGTTTGTGCCCCTCAGGAATGCTGATGGCAGGATCAGGAACGGTAAAGGATTTGAAATCTTTTGTCGACACTGCCTGATAAGATTTATCCTGATAGGCATCAAAATAAATCAACCAATCCTCTCCATCCTTAACCACTGAAGGGCCTTCGGTAAACTTGTCTGAAAACTTTGCTGATGCAGCACTCCAAGGGCCGATGGCAGATGGGCCGAATGCTATTTTCAAATTTCGCTCAGGCCTGGTATTGTCTTTCAGCACCAATACAAAATCATTTTTGGCCCTTCTCACAATCACAGCATCGATCACACTGAATCCAGGATCCAGAAAAAGTTTGGTTGGTGTGAATTGATTAAAATCCTTTGTGGTGGTATAATACAGCCGGTGATTGTTGCTATCGGCCTCGATTCCTTTTTCAAACCGACCGGGAATGCAACTGGCCCAGACAATGATGTACCGAGATGAATCCTGGTCATAATACAACTCAGGAGCCCATACATTGACTGTTGTTGGTTCATGCTGCATGACAGGAATGAATTGCTGCGGAGTCCAATGGATCAGGTCTTTTGAAGCGGCATATCCAAACCCATTGTCGCCTTGCCAGCTGCTGGTCCATACCAGGTGAAAACGATCATCCGGCCCCTTTACCACAGACGGATCACGCATGACCTTTTGCTTTCCAACGCCTGGAACAAGGAAGATTGAATCAAGCCTGTTCCAATGCCGTGCATCTTTGCTGTAGAGCAACCTCAGCCCTTCATTGGCCGGTTCGCGAAAAGAAGTGAAAACATACCAAGACTGCGAACAGGAAGACAGGAAGAGGATGGAGACAATCAATATGTTTTTTCTTGACATGATTTTTGATTGATCACTTACTGCTTACCCATATGACGGCAGGCCATGATGTGGGCTTGAATTGTTTTTTTATTCCACCTTGAATACCATCGAGTGTAAGTACAACCTTGCCAGTGCGCGGATCAAGGCAATGAATGCTGCAGGGCGATGAAAAGCCTGTCAAATCCAGCTCCACCTCATTTTGCTGTTCAGAATAAAGGATGAGGTCCTTGATGCCCACCAACATTTTCTTTTCCTTCACAGGAATGGTATTGACAACTGCTTTTAAAAAATCAGTATCGGTCTCTTTTGGAAGCACTGGCAACGAACCACCCGCCATCAATACTGCCCAACCAAATTGAGGATAGCTGTCTCCAGAGTAAATAACAGACTTATCAAATGCAGTGCGGTATTCATTCACAGCACGGTATACCTGATCAAAAGAAGACCGAACAGGCTTTAACAACCGTGCATGTTGCCTGGGAGCGAGGTGCTGTCCACCTTGCGGTGCATATGTCTTTCCGTCCTGCTGATAATGCCAGTAGCGGATATCAATGATGTCAACATTGGCAGCACGTTGAGTATTTTTCAATACGGCATCCTGCACATCTTTGGTTGTTCCCAGCAATACCAGTGGATTAGACCGGTTCTTTTTTGTCCATGCCTCAATGGCATCCATCCAGAAGTTTACAAAATGCAAGGGACCTGTGTACTCAGCACCGATGGACTGGATGACATTCTTATTGTATTTGAATTGATCAAGACACTTGTTGATGTAGGCAAGATGCAATTGCTTTCTTGATGCATTGGCAATGTCATAGAACTGCTCGTCCATGAAAATGCGTTTGTCTCCGGCATAGGGAACGGGTTCAGGAAATCCTGTATTGTTGATGTTATTCGCTGTTCTCCATGGAAAATCAGCATAATGTGCTCCGGCTTCAATGATATTGTGTTGAAAATAGTTTTGGTGGATGAGCAGCCGTGATTGCTGATCGGCCAATGTTGCAAATTGAGAAAGCCGTTCCCAATACCATTTATTGTATTGTGTGAGATCATATTTGCTCAGTCCATCCCATGCCAATCCTTTACCGCTTCTTGCAAAAGGCAACTCGTAAAAAGGCGGCCATACCTCGCCATCCATTCTTCTGATGCGTTCATGGTCATCGCGACGGCGGTCATACCACAATCCGTAATTGTGCTCCAGCACTGCTGCATTGGACGCCTTCATCTCTGCTACAACATCTTCCAACACATCCGTCAATCCCCTGCCATACCTGCCAGGAACATATCGGGTGATGTGCGGCTTTGCATTGATCAGGTCTTTGGGAGAAACACCTCCATTCCACCAAGGAACTTCCATCCTCCCTCCGATGATGAGTTGACCATTGTCATTCAGCCAACCATTGATGATGCGGATATTAGAAGAAGATTGTTCCGGACTTTTTGAAGGCTTGTATACAAATTGAATAGCCTGCCCCTTTTCATAGACCAAGGGATTCATCTTTTTGATGGAATCGATCCATGCCATCAGCTGCAGCGGTGGTTGAATGGCTTGTCGGGTGAGCATGGCGGCCACCTCAACAGATGGGCTGCTGGACGCCTCAGACTCTTTGGGTAGCAACAATGCACGATCTGTCATGTCTTTTCCCAGACGCATGGAGAGTTGTGCATAGAAAAGACTTCTGGGATTTATGTGTTCATTTGAACTCTCCCAATAACCATTGCCTGCAAATTGCGCCCAATTGCCAAAAGCATGGTTGTTGGCACCGGGTGGCGCATAGCAATCAATCCTGGCTGCTGCACATTGCCAAAACACGCTGTTGGCTGCAGACCATCCTGCTCCATTTCCATCCTGGCCCCGGTCGCCCATTCTCAATGCATTGCCATCTACGGTAACATTGTCAAACAAGACCCCACTGGACCAACTGTCAATGGTTCCACTGAAGGAGAAAGGAAGGCTGGAATGACATTGCACAAAAGCATTCGGGCCGGGTGCACAAAAACCTACAGAGAAATCATGATAACCATGTTCTGCATAACACCGTTGAAAAAGCGTTTGCTGACCTGCTGTGGTAAATGAATACCTGCGTTGACCACCGATTTCTGCAACAGGTTCTGTTGAGATGCAATCCTCCACAGTGATTCTTCTTGCTGTGGATTGAACGGCCACTGCAGTACCGGCAAAATGTTTAAAATGAATGCGCCTCACCCATCCATCTTCCATGTTTTCCATGTTGATGGCATTCCAGCAATGGTCTTCATCTTTGGGATTGCCAGGTGCGTATGCAGAGACCATGGTAAGGTTTTCAATACCAATGTTTTTGATGCGCCCCTTCCATTCATATTTGCTGATGAAAGCTCCACCATAACTGCTGTCGATAGCGGTCGTCAACGCATGATCAATAGTGATGCTGTTGCCATTGATGGCTGTGATTTTTCTTTCAAAAAAAATATCGCGTTCTCCTGGTTTCCATCCGGTGGCGGTAACTCCTCCACCAAAATGATCTGCGCCCAATAACTTGATCCATGCCAAAGTAGAGGGTCTTCGGATGGTCACTTCATCTCCAACAGAAAAGCCTTCCGCTTGTTGGATGGTAAACTGTGTTGTTCCTACACCAACATAGGCATCCAGGACTTTGGTTTCAGCGGCAGACTGCTTGTCATTGTTTCCTTTGATATTGATCAGTGGCTCCCGGTCGAAACCTTCACCAACAAGCACGGTTCCCTTGCTGCCTGCCAACACAATACCGGAAGAATGAATGCGAATGCTTTTTGTGAGGTGATAGTTTCCAGCCTGCAATAAAATGGTACCCCGAAATCCATTTTTATCCAAGGGCATCTTGGATACAGCATCAATTGCAGCCTGTATATATTCCGCATCATTGGGTTTACTTGGAGAAAGCAGGAGTTTTACTTCAGCAGACTTTATATCCTCTGCTGAGGCCTTATAACCGGCATAGGAAAAATCTACAATCCGGTTTCCCATTGCATCTGGTGTATACTGCAGGATTCCCTTTTTCCATTGAACCGGACTGGGAGGGGGCAATTTCTTTTGCGCAACACTTGATGAAGCCATGCTGATCAATAGCAGAATGGTCTGCACCCTCAGGAGGCAGAGACCACTCAGATGCTTTGTTCGTTTGATGAACTTTGGCATAGGCTATTATTTCTTTTTGGGTTGCACTGGTGCAACCGTTGTAACATCCACCAAACTGTTGAGGTACTCTTCAATGTTTGAATAACCGTCCTTGTCCCTGTCTTTGCTTGCATCTGAAGGGTCAGCAGGATTCAGGCCATTTTTTTTCTCCCAGGCATCAGGCAAGCCATCCAGGTCTGCATCAACATGGGGTTGTCCTTTGTATTCAGGATATCCACCTACCTGTGCTACATCGGTGATGATGCCCGTCTTGTAAGAATCAATCGGCAAGCGCCTGTGTTTAAACTGCGTTTCTGGTAATGCAACATTAGAAAGATAAGCAATTTTTCCGGTAGACACCTGGGTAACAATCCTGTTGTCCACCGCATCTCTTTTGGGCAAAATGGCTCCTGCATTGGCCAGGACATAAGACTTGGCAACATTGGCAGACAAGATGGTCATGGGAGCCATGGGAAGCGGGCTGTTCCACTTCATGTCATCTGTGTACTTATTGGTATTGGGAAAATCTTCTACTTGCACTCCACCATTCCAATTGTCTTTGGTGATTTCAGGAAATCCTTCCATCACATTTCCATTTACATAGGCCCGGCCATATACAAGGTATTTCAGTTTGCTTCTTCCACTTTCTGGTTTCAGGATGCGGTGACCCACTGATGAATTTTTAGGCGTAGCAGGCCCAGGTTGAAAATAGTTGTTGATGATATTGTACTGTGCCCTGTAGTCTCCACCATCAATGGAGCGATGCACCCAGTTGAACACCACATTGTTGGCAAAATTAAAAATACCGTTCCATCCAATGGAAGGATTGCGTCCTGCATTGTTGGCCCAAAGGCTTCGGATGAAAGAACAATTTTCGCCACCCAGGGTACTGCCAAAAGAATGGTTCCAGGTGTCCAGCGCTTCGGAGAAAATGGAATTCTGGATGGTGATGTTGACAGTTGGAAATTTGTCTTCGGCAGCCTTTCCTGTGCTGTCATTGTACATGTGTCGGTACATGCTCATGTTCTCGTCCAGGCCCCAGCTTGCAGACACATGATCAATCATGATATTGCCCACGGGATTGCCACCAATGGCATCATCCCTTCTTCCAACCCATGTTTCTCCCCTCCTGAACCGCATGAAGCGAATCACGACATCATGTGTATTGATCCAAACACTTTCACCAGCAATGCATATTCCATCACCAGGCGCAGATTGACCTGCTATGGTTACATAAGGTGCCCTGATGATCAATGGCGTCTTCAACCGGATGATGCCTGCTACGTTGAACACAATGATGCGGGCGCCCCCCTGCTCGCAGGCCCAGCGAAAACTTCCTGGTCCTTCATCTTCTAGATTGGTAACAACAATTACCTTTCCACCCCGTCCGCCAAAACTGTACATGCCTCCGCCCTCCGCACCAGGAAATGCAATCAAGGAAGACTGGGGAAGATCTGTAGGGCGGGAAGCGAAATCCACATAAGGCTTCCCTTTTTTTGCTTCCGCCTTGATGATGGGCAAAGCCAATGCCCATGCAGCATCTGAGTGTTTTATGGCGGCACGC
>CAITQQ010000282.1 GCA_903894575.1 uncultured bacterium | reverse complement strand
CCTCGCCCGTCAAAGCATTGACGATAATCGACCGCACTGAATCGGTTCCATAATCTACTCCCACAACATATTGCTCCTGCTTCATAAAGGCAAATTCATTTGGCTATCAAATTACCATATATATACAAGCCAGCTGTCCTGCTCTGGGCTACCCCTTGATGCTGAACGGCTGGCTTGTTTTATCCTCGTTAAGAAAATCAGATGACGTCTGGCAAAAGATAAGGTGCCCTGTAATCCCTGCTCAGCATGGCATTGGCTTCATTCTCGCCTTCGCCAATGAACCTTTCGGCCACTGGATCAAACTCCAATTGACGACCAAGGCGATAAGAGATATTGCCCAAATGTGCCAGTGATGAGGAAAGGTGTCCTGTCTGAACCGGTCCGTTTTGGATGCTCATGTCCCTTGCGCGGATGGCATCGAACCAGTTTTGGAAATGCAGGCCCAGTTCACCGCCTTCAGAACGGCTTGGTCCTTTCTCCCTTTTTTCGCCCAGATAGGTTTCATAGGTATTGTACCCCTTGACCACCATATAGCCTTTTTCGCCATAAAAAATATTGCCCACACCGGCACCATCTTCCAGGTTGGTGTTCCAGTGACGGACTTCAAACTGAATGATCTTTTTTTGTTTCGGATAGTGGTAGATGGATGTCTGCACTTCAGGCACTTCCTTGCAATCGTCCCAGAGGAATTTTCCACCCATGGAAGTGATGCGCTCAGGAAGCTGGTCTACGCCCAATCCCCACATGCAGAGATCAGTTTCGTGGATGCCTTGGTTGCCCACATCGCCATTGCCATAGTTCCAATGCCAATGCCAGTTGTAGTGAACAAGGTTTTTGCTGAAAGGACGCATGGGTGCAGGTCCGCACCAAAGATCGTAGTTCAATCCCGCAGGAATTGGAGAGATGCCCTTGTTGCCAATGTCTGGCCTTCTGCGGTATACCAATCCGCGCGACATGTATACCCTTCCGATCAGTCCTTCTTCCAGGTGTTTCACCGCTTCGCGGATGGCCACTGAACTGCGCAACTGCACACCGTGTTGCACAATGCGGTTGTATTTATAAGCCGCTTCGATCATCTTCTTGCCCTCGTGAATATTGTGTGTGGCGGGCTTCTCCACGTAAACGTCTTTACCGGCCTGACAGGCCCAGATGGTTTGCAATGCATGCCAGTGGTTGGGTGTGGCCAGGGTAACGGCATCAATGTTTTTGTCTTCGTAAATTTTCCTGAAGTCTTGCTCTATGGCCACTTTCTTGCCGTATTTCTTTTCAAAATCGGCAGCAGCAACCTTTAAAAGGTTCATGTCCGGATCGCAGAGTGCAACCACTTCAACATTTGATTTTGAAGCCAGGTCCATGATCTCTTCAACATGGGTTTTGCCCCTGCCATTGATACCCAATACCGCAATGCGGATGCGGTCATTGGCACCAATGATGCGAGAGCTGCTGGATGCAGAGTTTGTTGTTTCGGCCATTGCGAATGCGGATGGAGCAATGGCAGCGACTGCAGCCTTGCCTGCGGCAGACCTGATGAAAGATCTCCTTGAGTTGTTGGATGATTGTTGCATTTCTAAATTTAAGACAAAAACCAATCGAATGTCTCATTTCAAATTATCTTGAATTGCGTAAATTCATCCAATGAAAAAATTACTTGCATCATTTATATTGTTGATGGCTGTCGTATCAACGCAGGCACAGGATCCCAAATTGAAAAAAATATTCAACGGAAAAAATTTGAAGGGATGGGTAGAGCCCGCCAACAATGTATGGTGGACGGTGAACGATGGCATTCTTT
>CAITQQ010000281.1 GCA_903894575.1 uncultured bacterium | reverse complement strand
GATCAGAGCGTGAACTCATTTCACTACAACCATATTCTACCCATGGCTTCTATGTTATTGGACTATCTGGTATCTGATGCATTTATCCGCAGCAAGGGCGCCATTGATTTTCCCGCTGAATATATCGAGGGATATGCTTACCTGCAAAGTAAAATGTATGGCGCACGCACTGGCAAATTCTATTCCGCCAATAATGTAAGACTATGGATGCCCGGCAATCTGCTTCAAACCGATAACGTAGAGCTCAATTATGTATCTGCAAGAAAACTGGATACACTGTTTGTTGCATTTACCAATCAATCCCAACAAAATATTAAGAGTGCATTTACACTGAACGATTCACTCGTGAAATTATCAACATCTGCATCAATGGATATTTGGAAAAACAACAAATGGACAAGGGTTCCTCAATTGGCCAAACAATTATCTGTTGAGATTGCTGCAAATGGCATAACAGCAGTCAGATTAAATGGCGTTAAGATGCAGAGTGGTTTTCAGCAACAATTATTGGGGGCTGAAACGAAGAATGCAACAGACTATGTGCATCTTCCCCAAGGCAATGCCAATGCCATGCTGTTACACCTTGGCAATTATGATAACCGTCTTTACGTTTACCTCGAAGACGATGACAACAAAGTGAAAACTGCAACCCTTCAATACAAAAATGCAGAAGGAAAGACATTCCTGCTAGAAGACAGACAATATCCTTTCGAATTCACTGTACCGCTTCAAAAGCAGTCAAGTATAGCATTCTCTATACACCTGAATAAAACAAACGGAGAAAAAGAGGAAAGTAAAATAGTGACGCTCGGTAGAGAATAAAAAGAGCACCCTATTGATTTTAGAGAATAGATACAATATAAGAATGCTGAAGTACCTCTACTTCCACAATAACAGCATGCGAATCTCATATCTGTCTCCCATCTCTTCAACAGGTTGCAAAAAACTGCGTTGAATAAACGGCTGAAGCGCTTCAACGAAAGGAGCTGCCATTATTCTTTCAGGTGTTGCAATGATAATGACTGCACCTTGCTCGATCAATTTTCTGATCAATGTCAACAGCGGTACAAATGCATGAGGGGCATAATTAACATCACTCAACAGAACTGTATCGACGCTGACTTGTTCTGGAAAATCACTCCAATCCAGGCAGCTGGCTGTGATGTTATTGACACACAAATGATTGATGTTTGTATTCATCAACTCCACTGCTTCCGGAGCATGGTCTGTAACAATCACTTCCTTAGCAACATGGGCAATTGAAAAAGAAGGAAGACCAACACCAGCTCCGATTTCCAGTACCTTTTTTCCTTTTATCCAATGAGGCTCAAGTGCCAGGAATCCACTCAATGCTTTCGATGATGACCAAATTTTTGCCCAAAACGGGAATGCTGTCTTGGCATCCAACTTGAGCAGATGTTCATATGAAGGTTTGACCATTTCAGGAATGGGCACATAAAGGAACAAATCATCCATGACTTCTGTCAGCCTGATGGGGTATTGCATGCATTGTAAAACTGATCCTGATTTCATCATCTTTATCTCCGATTAAAGATAACAAACAAACAATATCGGTCATTTCTTTTTGAACTTGTGACCTGAAAGCAGAACAACTAATAGTGCAATGACTTTTATCATATACTGCACTGATTAAGATGAGCAGAAACCAAGCAGCTGTTGAATATGTTTGGTAGAATGAAACTATCTGCAGCATATACAGCACTGCTTGACAACAAAAGACAGTCTTGGATAGACTATGACAGGGGAATAAGCATTATTTTGGTGACGTATCGTCACGCTTACGAAATGATGTTGCACGCTGGATTGAATTTTGATCGATTCCCAATGATTGGTTATGTGAATGTATTTTTATTCGGGTTCCGGATGCCCTTGTTCTTTATTACATCCGGTATATTTCTATCCTCAAGCCTGGAGAAAAAAGGATTAAAATCCTATAACTTCTCAAGATTCCAGAACATCCTATACCCCATGTTCATTTGGGGAATACTGCAGATCAGTATACAAGTGGCCTTTTCTGGATATACGAATTTCAGCCATCAATCATTCGATTATATATGGTTGATCATAGATCCGAGGAGAACAGGACAGTTTTGGTATTTGCATACCCTTTTTTTTGTGGGTATGCTCTATGCATTCCTTAAAATAAAATTCAGGTTCAATTCATTCATGCAAATGTCCATGGGGATATTGATGTATCTGACTTTGTCGCTGATCAGGCAAAAAGGTATCTACCTTGGATTTGCAATGGACATCCTCCAATACTATCTATTCTTTGCATTGGGAGACCTCATCTCAACTACCATCAGAAAAAAAGAGAATACCCGATATTTCGCTTCGTTTATTCTCTTCCTCATCCTGTTGCCAATTTTTGGCCTGGTGCAATACAACTTCGCAGCCATCAATATACAGCAGGGAAGCAATTATTTTGTAGAGCACAAAATGCCCCTCTTTTTTATAGTGATTGCTCTTGTAGGATGTGCCCTATCCATCAACATCTCATTTCTTTTAGGCAAGTACAATATGGCGGGATACCTAAGAATCATTGGTTACCATTCTATCCATATATATTGCATGCAGATCATATTGATGGCTGCAACAAGGACCATTCTTTTGAGAACGTTTGATAACATACCTGCACCCCTGGTATTGATGCTGATCATTTTCGTGGGGCTGCTGTTACCGATTTTATGCTACAATATGCTCATGGGATTGAACTGCTGGTGGTTGTTTTCACCAAAGAAAACAATTGTACCCCAACAACAAGTAGCCCCAAAAACCATAGTGAACCTATAAATCAGCATGCTCATTATCGGTACTTGCAAGGGCCTCATTGAATGATCTTCTTGCCTTGCCCCTGAACTTATCAAACTTGCTGGCAACATCATCAACCATCGTGGTAACTCCATCTTTGACCCCTTCAACCAGGTCATCTCCCTTTTGCCTGATCTTTCTTCTGGTTTCAGACCCTTTGTCAGGCGCAATCAACACACCAATAAGAGTTCCTGCTG
>CAITQQ010000280.1 GCA_903894575.1 uncultured bacterium | reverse complement strand
ATCCTGACCACGATCTATGCCAGCAGCTATAATGTATTGTTGATTTCCACCTTGTTGATTGGGATTGGTAACGGTTGTACAGAAGCCGCTTGTAATCCTATGATTGCAGATGCTTATACGGGTAATGAGTTCAGCAGCAAGATGAACCGTTTTCACATGTGGTTCCCTGGTGGTATCGTATTGGGCTCCCTGATTTCAAAATTCATGACCGATGCGAGCCTCCCATGGCAAGCACAAATCTGGGTAATCCTGGTTCCTACTGTCATCTATGCCATCATGTTCTGGGGTCAAAGCTTCCCTCAGCCCAAGGCTGAAGCAAGTTCTCCAGTTGCTAATTTCAAGGCGATGTTGAATCCGCTTTATTTGTTCATGGCATGCTGCATGGCGCTTACCGCTATTTCTGAATTTGGCCCACAACAGTGGGTTGGACCCATCCTTGCCAAAGCAGGTGCAAGCCCTATGCTGATCCTGGCCCTGGTTACCGGTTTGATGGCGGTGGGAAGGTACTTTGCCGGACCATTGATTCATAAATTGAATACTGTTGGCGTTCTCCTGGGTTCTGCGATTTTCGCCGTTATTGGTATTTACATGTTGAGCACCATGAGTGGCGCAGCGCTTTATGTAGCAGCTGTTGTCTATGCATTGGGCATCTGTTATTTCTGGCCCAACATGCTTGGCTTTATTGCTGAGTCGCTTCCACAAACTGGCGCCCTTGGTCTTTCCATCATGGGCGGTATCGGCATGTTCTCTTCTTCCATGTTCCAGCCAGTGATTGGTGGATGGATCCAAAAAAACAAGACTGTGGCTGAAGCAAGTGGATTGGTGGGAGATGCTGCTGATCTTGCAGCAGGCCAGTCTACCCTTTCCAACATGCTCCTTTTCCCTGCGATTCTTATTGTTGCCTTTGTTGGTTTGTACATTTACTCCAAGAAGACACAAAAAGCATAACCATACCATTCTATGATCTTCAAAGAGGGGGCAATTGTCCCCTCTTTTTTATTTTAACACAGGGCTCATAAAGGCGTGAAATGATTTCTTGCAAACAACATCAAATATTGAAGCTTTGTAGCGCTAAATTGATTATTTTTAAACCTCATTTTTATTGACATTTTTCAATCAACCAACATGAACAGAAAACTAAGAATGGGTATGGTTGGCGGTGGCAAAGATGCTTTCATCGGAGCCATACATCGCCATGCAGCAGGTATGGACGGACTCATTGAATTGGTCTGTGGCGCATTGAGCATCAACCCTGCGATTGCCAAAGATTCAGGGGAGTCACTTTTTTTGGCAGAAGACAGGATCTACCTCACGTTTGAGGAGATGATCACCAAAGAAAGCCAATTGCCAGCAGACAAGCGCATGGATTTTGTGACCATCGTTACCCCCAATTTCGCCCATTTCGCACCCGCCAAAATGGCCATGGAGCATGGTTTTCATGTAGTCATTGAAAAGCCCATTGCCTTTACATTAGAAGAGGCCCAGGAGTTGAAACGCATACAGGAGGCAACCGGTCGCATCCTTTGCCTTACCCATACGTATTCAGGATATCCCCTGGTTAAGCAGGCGAAGCAAATGGTGAAGGAAGGAAAGCTGGGCAATATCCGCAAGGTTTGGGTGGAATATCCACAAGGATGGCTGAGCAAGCTCACAGAGCGCGAAGGCAACGCCCAGGCAGCTTGGCGTACGGACCCCAAACGCAGCGGTAAAAGCGGTTGCATGGGAGACATTGGCACACATGCAGCACATTTGGCTGAATATATTACAGGCTTGAAGATCACCCAGATCTGCGCAGACCTCAATGTGATGGTTGAGGGCAGGATGCTGGATGATGATGGCAACGTCTTGCTCAAGTTTGAAAACGGAGGCGCCGGTGTATTGATGGCCTCTCAGGTGGCTGCCGGAGAAGAGAATGCACTCAAAATCAGGGTTTATGGTGAAAAAGGCGGCATCGAATGGGCGCAACATGAGCCCAATACCATGCTGGTCAAATGGCTGGACCAACCCACACAGATCTACAGGGCTGGTGGCAACTATGCTGACAGGCTTTCCTCTTTTGCAGTCCATAATTCCAGGACCCCTGGAGGACATCCGGAGGGTTATCTGGAGGCCTTTGCCAACATCTACAGGAATTTTTCATTGACCCTGGGAGCGCATATCGATGGAACAACGCCAACGGCTGAAATGCTTGATTTCCCTGGCGTTGAGGATGGTATCCGTGGCATGGCCTTTATTGACAATGTGGTGCTTTCTTCTCAGTCATCAGCAAAGTGGACTCCACACACGGTATAAATTAAATCAAGCGAATGAAAACGATAAAAGGCCCCGGAATATTCCTTGCCCAGTTCATGGGAGACAAGGCCCCCTTCAACGACCTGTCAACCATCTGCAAATGGGCGGCTGACCTGGGTTTTGTGGGTGTTCAAATTCCCACCTGGGATCCAAGGTGCATCGATTTGCAGAAAGCCGCTGAAAGCAAGACCTATGCTGATGAAGTAAAGGGAATTGTCGAAGCAGCAGGCCTGCAGATAACAGAATTGTCAACCCATTTACAAGGTCAGTTGGTGGCTAGTCACCCTGCCTATGACGAACTGTTTGATGGTTTTGCCCCGGAAAATGTACGCGGCAACAGCAAGGCCAGAACAGCCTGGGCAGTAGAACAGCTCAAATACGCTGCCAAGGCATCAGCGAATCTGGGATTGAATGCCCATGCCACTTTCAGTGGTGCCCTGCTTTGGCATACGGTTTATCCCTGGCCACAAAGGCCCGCTGGATTGGTGGAAACAGGATTCACAGAGTTGGCCAAAAGGTGGACGCCCATCCTGGATGTATTTGATGAGAACGGGGTTGACCTTTGTTATGAAATTCATCCTGGAGAAGACCTGCATGATGGCATCTCCTATGAGATGTTCCTCGAAAAAACCAACAACCACAAAAGGGCTTGCCTGCTCTATGATCCAAGCCATTTTGTTCTACAGTGTCTGGACTACCTCAGTTATATTGACCACTACCATGAGCGCATCAAAATGTTCCATGTGAAGGATGCAGAATTCAATCCTTCCGGAAAGCAGGGTGTGTATGGCGGTTACCAGAATTGGGTGGATCGTGCAGGAAGGTTCCGCTCTTTGGGCGATGGACAGGTTGATTTTTCTGCCATCTTCAGCAAGCTTACTGCATACGATTACAGCGGGTGGGCGGTGATGGAATGGGAATGTGCCATCAAACATCCTGAGGATGGGGCAAAAGAAGGTGCGGTATTCATCAAGGACAAGATCATCAGGGTTACAGAAAAAGCATTTGATGATTTTGCAGGAACCGGCAGCAACGAGGAATTCAACAAGAAAATTTTAGGCATTTGATCAATTTCATGATAACCAAACAACAACAAACAATGAAAAAGGTACTGTTCACAATGGTAATCGCTGCAGGGATTTATGCCTGTGGCGGAGGAGAAGAAACAACGGAAACAAAGCCCATCAGCAATGCAACTACTGAAGAGACTTCAGCTCCTGTAAAGGAAGAAGCAAAAGCCGAGGAGCCTGCCAAGGAAGAGACGAAAGCCGTAGCAAAAAAAGATGGCAAGGCCCTTATTGCGGGTTCAGATTGCCGTACCTGTCACAAGGATGATGCAAAATTGATTGGACCCGCTTACCAGGATGTGGCCAAGAAATATGAGAACAATGCCAAGAACATAAAAATGCTGGCCCAGAAAGTAATGGAAGGCGGTCAAGGAAACTGGGGAGAAATTCCCATGGCAGGTCATCCTAACCTGAGTGTTGATGATGCCTCAGCAATGGTAGAGTATATCTTATCAATGAAAAAATAACAACAATGAAATCCCTTTTAACGATTGCCTGTGCTGCCCTGTTGCTTTCAGCGACACCAACTACTGACGGACCCAAGCCGGAAAACAATGGTAAAAAAGGCTGGAAAAAGCTTTTTGACGGAAAGACCAAGAACGGATGGCATGTTTACAACAACGAAGGAACGGGTGAGTCGTGGAAGGTGATGGATGGCGTTCTTTTTTTTGATGTAGACACAGAAAAAAACCCTAAAGTAAAAAAGGGTGGAGACCTTACAACAGACCTGGAGTATGAAAACTATCACCTCAGTTTGGATTGGAAGATTTCCGAAGGAGGAAACAGTGGAATCATATTTGGTGTGAAAGAGGAGCCACAGTTCAAGAAGTCATACAATACAGGAATGGAAATGCAGGTACTCGACAATGAAAAAGCGGGTGATGCCAAAAATCCAAGGCACCGCGCTGGTGATTTGTATGACCTGATCAAGTGCAACAGGGAAACAGCCAAACCAGCCATGGAGTGGAACCACGCGGAGATTATTTATGTGAACCGCGCCCTCACACTGAAGCTCAATGGTGAAACCGTTGTGACTACAGTGGTTGGCGATGATGCATTTAATCAGCTGGTGCAGGGCTCCAAGTTCAAGACCTGGCCTGGTTTTGCCAAGTACAGCAAAGGAAAAATTTCCTTGCAGGACCATGGCAATCCGGTATGGTTCAAGAACATCAAGATCAAACAACTTTAACACCGCATCAATCAATTTATCTTAAGCGCCGCATGAACAATGCGGCGTTTTTTATTTCGCCGGATTAATCGTTAAATTTATACCTCATATATATACTT
>CAITQQ010000279.1 GCA_903894575.1 uncultured bacterium | reverse complement strand
TCATGTCTTCCTGTGTGGTTGATGCCGATTGGGTTGATGCCAATGCCTTGTCCAGCCTGGATTGCAGGGCTTCATCGCGTACAAGGTTTGTCAATCGATTGATGTTTTCGGTTTGATTTCTCCCGGGCAACAAAATGGCGCTATAGGTCTTTAGTGCATCTTCTACACTTTCAGGTTCATGGTTGTTGTTCAATGCGAGGAGTTTCACTACAACCCCCGGAATTCGTTGTGCCCCGATGGCCAATCCAAAATTCATCCTGTTCAACAAGGATCCGGTATTGACCCAAAAAGAAGCCTTGTCGGGAAAGCCTGTTGGGGCAGCATAACTGTAGATTTTTTGTCCCATCCTGGCACACCAGTCATTGAGCTGGTTGGTGTTTTTAAGGTCTGCATTGGTGGCCCTGATGGCACTCACCACGAGTTCAAAAGGTGATTTTATTTTGCTGCGCAAGACTTCCTTTTTCCAAAACTCCCGGCTGTTGAGCATGGTAATCATCGTCTGTTTGATGTCTCCTCCGGATTGGATGAAAACATCTGCCATGGCTGCAACCAGCGCAACAGAGGGCGTATCAGACACAAACCGGGTGGCTATTTTTTTGCAGATGAATCTTGCAGTAGAAGGATGGGAAGCCAGTTGGTGCAGGATTTCCAAACCCTCATTCAAACCGCCATTCGCAGCATATTTTTTTCCGAGCACTGTTTTCTCGCCCTGGTCATGTCGAACAGCCAAAAAAAGAAAATCACCTTCCGTTGTTACCATGTTCTTGCCCAGTCTTGACTGCTGCAGTTTGGATAACCGATCGCCATATCCGTCTTTCATCATTGGCCTTACCGTCCATCCGGTCAAAGCCCTGGCCACTTCTGTAACATCGGCCTGCACATATCCACCGTCAACACCAAGGGTGTGCAGCTCCATCACCTCTCTTGCATAATTTTCATTCAACCCTGCCGCCTTCCTCAATTTACTGTTGGCAGGTGCCATTTTTTTGAAGCGCTGGTTCATGTCATTGTTGTCGCTTCCGCTGCTGGCATTGTCGAGGTAAAAAAGCATAGCAGGATGTTGGGCCGTAGCCTTGAGCAGTGATTCAAATTTCCCCAAGGTATTTGGACGGATGGCATCTCTTTCATACGTAAGAACATAAGGCTGAGATTGCCCTTTGGTGACGGACACATTGAAATGATTGAACCAGAAATCAGTCATCAATTCCTGCAACTGGTTTTCACTGTATACGGCCCTGATCAATTTTTGGGCAAAGAGTTGCCTGTTCAATTCCTGAGGCAGCTTAAGGCCTTTTTCCTGCATCAGTTTCAACAAGTCTTTTCGGTAATCCGCCTTTTCCAATTTGGCCATGGAATCCTTGCTGAGGGTACCATTCTTTTGCATCATCCGCAACACCTGACCCGCATTGAGGTAACGGTTGACTATGGTTTCATTGTCCAGCGACAATGCATCAAAATTCGATAATCTTTTTTCTACTTCGTTATCAGGCAATGATTGTTGCATTTGTTGCTGCACCCATTTCTCGAGGCCCATGGACAATAGCTTTTCTGCCTCGCCGGGCCTGCCACCAAAACTCAGTCTGCTCAAAAGATGTTCCGCCGCTTCACGCTCGCTGAGGCCTTCTTTTCGGTAAGGCATTTGCAGGCGTTGCTCACCGCTGAATTTTACAACAGAAAAAGCCAGTGAGATGAAAATAAATAGCAATAGAAAATAACGCATGGGCATCAATTGAAATGATAGGACTGAAGATACATGGATTGGTTTAATATAAAACTACCACATAAATGAACTAAATTGGAGCATGCGTTTTTTCCAGCTGATGGTGTTGTCAAATTTTATCTTTTCATTGGGATTTGCC
>CAITQQ010000278.1 GCA_903894575.1 uncultured bacterium | reverse complement strand
CGCGGAAGTTGCATCCTTCAACACTGAAATGGACTCAACATCATTGAGGTTGATCCTGTTGATGTCAACGTCTGGCATACCATCCACAACGATCAATGGGCTTGCATTGTTAACCGTTCCAAGACCCCTGATGATAAGGCTGGCCTCGTTGTTTCCCGCCATACCGGAGGATTGTACCGCCTGCAAACCAGGCACAAGACCAGTCAAGGCAGAAGATACGTTCGGCAAAGCACGGCTAACAATTTTTTCATCTACATTGACCTGTGAAACGGCACCAACAAGGTTTACTTTTTTCTGACGTCCATAACCCACTACCACAACATCATTTAGGGCAGAAGTCTTTGGCTTCAGGGCGATAATGTATTCATTTCTGGCATCCACCTTCAGTGAAAACTCTTCATGTCCTGCTGATGTGAAAAGAATTTCATCTCCTACTGCAGCACTGATTTTGAAGTTTCCTTTTGCATCTGTGGTTGTTCCTGTAGTTTTCTTTTTGATCACTACAGAGATGTTGGAAAGCAGTTCACCAGCATCATCCTTAACAGTACCGGTGATGGTTTTTTGCTGTCCAAAAGAAAGAAATGGGAGCAACATTAAAAATAAAAGAAGATGAGGAAGATGAAATTTCTTCCCAGTCCTAAGACTTGATAAGATGGGCATAAGCAATGATTTTGATTTCTTTTAAAAGTTAACAATATTAAGATTTTTTTAATAAACAAAAAACTTCTGCCAATGCAGCGTTTTACAAAAGATGTTTAAATATTAAACACCTGGATTTGAACATGCAAAACGGGTTGAGAGAAATTTCATTACCTTTATCCTCGCAGAAATCTAAATTGAATCCATGGGAGATAACAACTCAAGACAGTTTTTGGATTTTGAAAAGCCAATCAAGGACCTTTATGATCAGATTGATCAACTCAAACTGACTGCAGAAAAGAACAAGATTGACCTTTCAGACTCCGTTCGTCAACTGGAGGAAAAAATTCTGGACAAAAAGAAAGAAATCACAGCCAACCTGACCAGCTGGCAGAAAGTTCAGCTGAGCAGGCATCCTGACAGGCCTTATACCCTTTCCTATATTGATAGGATTTGCACAGATTTTGTGGAGCTGCATGGCGACAGGAATTTCAAAGATGACAAAGCCATTGTGGGTGGATTCGGGAAAATTGATGGCCAGACCGTCATGATCCTCGGCCAGCAGAAAGGAAGCAATACCAAAACACGCCAACTCCGAAATTTTGGGATGGCCAACCCTGAAGGCTATCGAAAAGCCCTCCGATTGATGAAGCTGGCTGAAAAATTCAATAAACCTGTCATTACACTGGTGGATACCCCAGGAGCATTCCCTGGAATTGAAGCAGAGGAAAGAGGCCAGGGAGAGGCCATTGCAAAAAACATTTTTGAAATGCTTCGCCTTAAAGTTCCAGTGATCTGCGTCATCATTGGTGAAGGCGCTAGTGGCGGTGCAATGGGCATCGGCGTTGGAGACAAGGTATACATGATGGAAAACACCTGGTATACTGTTATCTCCCCTGAAAGTTGTAGCTCGATCCTCTGGAGAAGCTGGGACCACAAGGAAAAAGCAGCCGATGAACTCAAATTAACCTCTGAGCACATGCTGGGATTTGGCTTGGTGGATGGTGTCATTCCCGAGCCTTTAGGTGGTGCGCACTGGAACCATGATGAGGCAGCTGCCATGATGAAGGAACAAGTTGTAAAAGCCATAACTGAACTGAAAGAAATAGATCCAGAAACCCGCATTGACCAGCGAATTGAAAAATTCTCCAACATGGGTAGATGGGAAGAAACAACAAATCAAGTATCTTAAATATCAAGAATGACCAAGCATCCATTCGCGGGCACAGGTGTCGCCATTGTGACGCCTTTTTTGGAAAACGGAGATATCGATCAATCAGGAATTGAGCAATTGGTGGAACACCTGATCAATGGCGAGGTGGATTACCTTGTTGCGCTTGGAACAACCGGTGAGAATGCCACCTTGAATAAGGAAGAAAAACAACTTGTATTTACCCTGGTGAACAAGTTCAACAGGGGCAGGGTGAAACTTGTGGCAGGTATTGGTGGTAACGATACCAGAGCGGTCATTGAGGCGTTTTCAGCATTTGACCTTACTGGCTATGCTGCAATCCTTTCTGTAAGCCCTTACTATAATAAGCCCAATGCAGAGGGAATTTTCCAGCACTACAAAGCCCTTAACGACGCTGCTCCCCTGCCATTGATCATGTACAATGTGCCAGGAAGAACTGGCATGAATGTCAGCACAGCCACTACCCTTCGCATTGCCAATGCCTGCAAAAATATCATCGCCACAAAAGAAGCATCCGGCAACATGGAGCAAATCATGCAAATCATCAAAGACAAACCTGATGGATTTGAGGTGATCAGCGGAGATGATGGCATTACACTGCCACTCATTGCCTGCGGTGCAGTTGGAGTTATATCTGTTTTAGCCAATGCTTATCCAAAGGAATTCTCGGCCATGGTCAATCTCTGCCTTGATGGCAAATTCGCAGAGGCGCGTTCAACGCACGAAAAAATGCTTCCTGTCATTCAATCCATGTTTGCTGAAGGAAGCCCTAGTGGCGTAAAAGCCTATCTTGGCGAACTGGGTGTTGTCAAAGAGACATTCAGACTACCAGTCGTTGGTGTAAGTGCACAACACAAGGAAACCATTAAATCGATCATGAAAGGCCTCTAAGCCTTACTCATTTCAATACCCATTCTTTGTAGCGGTGCATGGCTTCCAGGAAGTAATAATCTCCATATGTCAAGGGCTGATCAACTTCTGAATTGGCATTGAAAAATCCAACTCCATGTTTCAGCAAGAAGCCTCCATTTTCACCGGGCTTGGCAAGGTAATCTGACGATGCAAGTTTCTCTATGATTTTCTTGGACGCAGCAACATAACTTTTGCTTTCTTTTCCACTGGTATACCTAGACAATTCAAGTAAACCAGACGCAATGATTGATGCTGCAGAGGCATCCCTCAACGCATTGGGAATGTTCGGCGCATTAAAATCCCAATATGGAATAAGGTCAGATGGCATGTTGGGGTGGTTCAACAGGAATTGTGCAATGTCTCTGGCTTGCTGAAGGTATTTCTCGTCTTT
>CAITQQ010000277.1 GCA_903894575.1 uncultured bacterium | reverse complement strand
TGAACTGGTAATGGACGGAAGAAGCCAGACAGGTCTGGTCTGTTGTTCATCTGTTGATGATTATGAAAACGACATCATCAAGAAGCATGAATTCACCCGTCCTGAAAAAGAGCAGGACAGGATCAACCATATCAAGATAACTAGGGCACAGACCGGAAATGTATTTCTTGCCTACCGCAATGTTGCATCACTAGATGAATTGATCAGGAATTGGAAAAAAGATAATGTACCTGCATATGATTTCAAGGCCGCCGATGGCATCAGCCACCGCATTTGGGTCATTGCTGCAGATGATGCCGTAAATACGATCACCACCATTTTTGAAAAAGAAGTTCCCTGCACCTATATCGCAGATGGCCACCACCGTGCAGCAAGTGCTGCCAAGGTCCGTGCTGCTTTGGGCGATGCTGCAGGTCCTGAAGCCAATGGATTTCTTACCACCTTGTTTCCAGCAGATGAGCTCAAGATCATGCCTTACAACAGGGTAGTGAAGGATCTTAACGGCATGGAACCCAATGAATTGATCAGCGCATTGCAGGAGGATTTCATGGTGTCTTCTTCTGAAGTGCCCGTTGATTCTGCACAACTCCATGAATTTGGGATGTACATGGAAGGGGAGTGGTATCACCTGACTTCAATCAAAGGTACCTATACGGACGACCCCATTGGCGTCCTGGATGTATCAATTTTTTCTAAGAATATTCTCGAAAAGTTCCTGAACATCGAAGACCAAAGAACCGACAAGCGGATTGATTTCGTAGGTGGTATCAGGGGCTTGAAAGAGTTGGAAAAACGGGTGGACAGTGGAGAGATGAAGGTTGCTTTCAGTTTTTATCCTGTCAGCATTGGCCAATTGTTCGACATTGCAGACAGTGGAAATGTGATGCCACCCAAGAGTACCTGGTTTGAGCCAAAATTGCGTGATGGTTTGCTGACCCATTTGATCTAATTTTATGGCCATGATCCGGATCAGGTTATTCATCATATTGTCTTTTGTTTTTGCCTCAGCCAATGCACAGCAAACCGTACAGCAGCTGAGGGAAACTGCGATTTCATTCCAGCGTCAATCGGATTACAGCAATACCATGATGGTGCTTGCAAAGGCACTTGAATTGGAACCTACAAACCTGACACTGCTCAAAGATGTTGCCTTCACCTATTACTTGGCAGGCGATTACAAGCGGGCGGCAGAAAGAATTCTTCCTTTGACCGATCGGGAAGATGCTGATGTGCAGGTATTTCAAATTGCAGGAAATATTTTCAAGGCAACAGAAGAATACAAGTTATGTGACAGGGTCTACAAAAAGGGTTTGAAAAAATTTGATGCAAGCGGACCCTTGTTTGCAGAATATGGAGATTTGCTCTGGACACAACAAAAGCCTGCAGAAGCCATTGCCCAGTGGGAAACCGGCATTTCAGTTGACCCTTCATATTCCGTCAATTACTATCATGCTGCAAAATTTTATTTTGCAGCTGCAGACAAGGCAAGAAGCCTGGTTTATGGGGAGGTCTTCGTCAACCTTGAAAGTTATTCTGTGCGCACTGCAGAAATCAAAATATTGTTGCTGGAATCATACAAGCGCGTATTCATGCCAGGAGACAGCAAGCAACATTTTATCAAGCCTACCACTCCTTTTGAATTGAAGTTTTTGGAGGTCATGAACAAACAATCATCACTTGCTTTGCGTGGGATTACGCCAGAAACCTTGCTGGTGATCAGGTCCAGGTTTTTGTTGGACTGGTTCAATGATTCAGCAGGAAAATATCCATTCAAGTTGTTTGAACATCTTCAATACCTGATGCGCGAAGGCATGTTCGAGGCGTATAACCAATGGCTTTTTGGACCTGCTACAGACGCAAGCGCTTACCAGAACTGGACAAGGACGCACGAAGATGAATATCGGATGTTTTCAAATTATCAGCGCAACAAGTTGTTCCGCATGCCAGCGTCACAACATTATTTCTAGTCTTCTACGCCATAAATGCGTTCAATCGCATCCGCATATTTTTCCATGATGACCTTGCGTTTCAACTTCAATGTTGGAGTAAGTTCTCCTCCATTGATGGTCCATTCTGCATTGATCAATTCAAATTTCTTGACTTGTTCAACAGGGTTGAAATGCTGGTTGTATTTTTCAACGATTGATTTATAGTGCTCGATCACTTTTGGATTGTCCAATATTTTTTCAGGTGATTGAATGTCAACGCCATGCTTTCTGCCCCATGAAATCAAATTGCCCATGGTGGGTACAATCAGGGCGGCGGTGAATTTCCTTTCTGCGCCCACCACCATCATTTGTTCAATGAAAGGTGATTCTTTCATCTTGTTTTCAATGGGCTGAGGCGCAACATATTTTCCGCCACTGGTCTTGAAAATCTCTTTTTTCCTGTCGGTGATTTTAAGGAAGTTTCCTTCTGTCCACACACCAATATCGCCCGTATGGAACCATCCTTCACTGTCAATGCACTCTGCTGTGAGGTCTGGTCGCTTGTAGTATCCCATCATCACATTGGAACCTTTGCAGCAGATTTCTCCATCCTCTGCCAATTTCACTTCAACATTCCTGATCACATTGCCCACAGTACCAAACCTTCTGCCGAAGCTTTCGTAGCGGTTGACACTGATCACCGGAGAGGTTTCGGTCAGTCCATAGCCTTCCATGACCACAAGTTTGGCAGCGGTGAAAACCCTCAATAGCCTAACCTGGCAGGCTGCTGCACCGGTAACGATGGCCCTTACATTTCCTCCCAATGCTTCGCGCCATTTGGAGAAGATCAGTTTGTTGGCAATGGCCAGTTGCAGGTTGTATCCTATGCCTTGGTTTTTATCAACCTCATACCTGTTACCAACTGACACTGCCCAGAAAAACAGTTTCTTTTTGATGCCTGTCAGCTCCTTGCCTTTGTTGATGATCCTTTCATATACTTTTTCCAAAAGTCTTGGAACGGTGGAGAACAGGCTTGGCTTGACTTCCCTCAGGTTCTCTCCAACGGTGTCGAGGCTTTCAGCATAGTACACTGAAACACCTCTGTACATGTAAACATAAGTGATGACCCTTTCAAAAATATGGTTCAGGGGAAGAAAACTCAGTGACCTGTCTTTGGGACCGCAGATGGGCTCAAGCAGCTCCTCCACATTCATGATGTTATCCAGGATGTTGTGGTGGCTCAGCATAACCCCCTTTGGAAAACCAGTTGTGCCTGAGGTATAGAGAATGGTGGCCAGTTCCTTTGGATTCACCCTTGCCTTGGAGGCATTCAGGCTGTTGAGGTCTTCATCATTGCCAGTGTGCAACAGTTCTTTCCAATGAAGTGCTTCCTGTATGTCATTGAACGTATAAACAGCTTGAACGGAAGGTGTTTTGGAACGGATGGATTGGACCTTGTTGTACAATTCCTGGTCACTTACGAAAACCAGTTTTACCGCAGCATCATTCAGGATAAATTCAAGCTCATTGACATTGATCGTGGGATAAATGGGAGTGAGCACAGCACCTGTTTGTTGTACGGCCAGATCAAGGATCATCCACTCAGGCCTGTTGTTGCTGAGGATGGCAATCTTGTCTCTTCCCTCAATCGATCCATCCTGGTATCCAATACCTGCACGCATCAGCCCCATGCTCATGCTGTTGACCAGTTGCTGGAATTCTGCTGTACTGTATTTTCTCCAAACGCCATCTTCTTTGGCGGCAAACATGTCTTCCTTTGGAAATTTTTGCAGCTGCCATTCAAGGCAGTCAAACAATCTGGTAGGGGTCATAAATGGCAAGTTTTGGCTTGATCAAAGATATTCATGTACGGGGATACTGGCCTTTATGTTTATCGAATCATCGATAAAGGCAGTTCTTTTTTCAACAGGTTCTTGTAGATGAAAGCATTGTTTTCATTGGAAGAATGAAATTGTTGGTTGCCTCCCCAGCCATGCCTTCCGCCAGGATAGAGCATGAACTCGAAATGCTTTTTGGCATCCTGCAATTTCTTCACCAGTTGAAGGCTGTTTTGCATGTGTACATTGTCGTCCATGGTACCATGATAGATCCTGAGCAATCCCTTGTATTGATCTGCATAGGTCATGACAGCACCTGCTGCATAGCCTTGTGGATTCTCTGCAGGCGTATCCATGAACCTTTCTGTGTAATGAGAATCATACAATTTCCAATCTGTCACACTTCCGCCTGCAAGTCCATGGGTGAAATAACCTGCCCCTGCCGTCAATGCCATGCAGGTCATGTATCCGCCATAGCTGAAACCTGCAATACCCACGCGGGTTGAATCTGCGCCATGTGTCCGCAACCATTTTACAATCGTGATCCAGTCTTTCAGTTCCCAGTTGCCCAGGTTTCTGTGCATGTAGTTGATGCCATTTTTACCGAATTGTCCACTGGCCCGATGGTCCATCGCAACCTGAATCAGTCCTTCCTTGGCCCACCACTGGGTTTGTCCGCTGAACTGCCAGCCATCACGAACCGTGCCTGCATTAGGACCACCGTAGATATTGATCATGACAGGATATTGTTTGGCAGGATCAAAATTGAGTGGCCATGTGATGCGGATGGGCAGCTGAAAAAGACCATCTTCAGAAGGTATCCTAAGGATCTCGGTTTTGGCCATGGCATAGGCATCAAAATCAGGTCCTTTGCTGTCTCCCAGTTCAAGCATCAGCTTTCCATTGTTGTTCAACAGGGCCAATCTGTCAGGAGTTGATGCATTGGAATAGCGTGTAGTGAAATAGCTTCCGTTGGGAGATAAGTCTGCTGCATGTGTATAGTCGCCAAATGTCAGTCGCATCTGGTTCTTGCCATCAAAATCAACACGGTAAAGGTCTGTGCGCACAGAGTTCTGTTGCCTTGAGGTGAAATAAATGATGTTTTTTGCTTCGTCGATGAATTGAACGGAAGTACTCCAGTTGGGTCCGGTGGTGATTTGGTTTTTGAGTGTACCATCATTGTTGTGCAGGTACAGCTGATCCCATCCATCCTTATCGCTTTGGAGAATGAATCCCTTGTTGTTGGCAAGGAAACTGATGCGACCTCCTTGATCATCAAGGTCAATCCAGGTTTTTTGTTTTTCGTTGTATACTTCTTTCTTGCTGCCAGTGGAAGGGTTCACGGCATAAATGATGAGGTTGTCCTGACCGCGGTTCATCCATTGAATCAACAAGGTTTTTGCATCAGGCGTCCAGTAGGGCATGCCAAAATACTGGTCTTCATTTTCGTTGAAATCAGCCCATGTCAATGGGCCACCTTCTACAGGTGTGATGCCAATGCGAACGGTTGGATTGGGATCTCCCGCTTTTGGATAGCGGGTGTTTTCAGAATAGCCATGTTGCCCGGTTTCACCGTAAATCGGGAACAGGGGTACCTTGGTATCATCCATGCGCATGAAAACAATCTGTTTGCTGTCGGGGCTCCACCAATAAGACTTGTAACGGGTGGGTCTTCCAAGAATTTCTTCAAAATACACCCAGCTGGCATACCCGTTCAGGATAAGATCTGTGCCATCATTGGTGATGCGGTATTCTTTTCCGGATGCAATGTTGATGGTATAGAGATCATTTTTTCTGGTGAAGGCAACCCATGCCTTGTCTGGAGAAAGCGTAGGATTTACCTCTGTTTCAGGCGTTTTTGTCAACTGTTTTGTCGGCTGTCCAGGTACGGCAACAAACACATCATTGTCTCTCAGGCTCACGGTAACCATGGGCCCGGTTTCTTTTTTCAACAGGTCGGCTGATGATGGGGTCATTTTGCCTGTTTTGCAATCCACCAGAAATACTTTCATGGCTGAATCCTGGTGTTCTCTTTTATTGATCAGCAACCTTGCATCGTCTACCCATCCCAATACACGGGGAAGTTGAGTAGTGATGTTGTTTGCACCTCCACGAAGCATTTGTTGTTCGGTGAATTCTTTTTTCTGTGCACTGACGCCCAATGCAAGCAATGCAGATATGGATAAAAGCAGTTGTTTCATGTTCTTGTTGTATTGATGATTAGTCCCTATAATTCAATGCAGGTTTTCTTGTTCCAAGCAAGGCTTCGTATTTATAATCGCCTTTCATTTTCAGGAACTCGTCTTTTGATTGTTGGATCAATGCAGGATTGGTGAAAAGGTCAATTGCTGTCAATGCCATGGTTTTTGCAGCCACCAGCATTCCTTTGGTGCCTATTTCTGTTCCGCCACAGGCCACGGCTTGCCAGCTGTGGGCGGGGGTTCCAGGGGCCCAGGTTGCAGCACGCAATCCTACAGTGGGCAATGCATAACTGACATCACCTACATCGGTTGATCCTCCGCCCGCATCCATTTCAATTTTCAAAGGCTTGATGCTGTCTGCAGATTCAACGGCAGGATATTTGAAAGTAAAGGAGGATTGTATTTTTCTGGCGAAAGCTTTTTCTTCTTCTGAGTATTTGACCCCACCCACTTTTTCGAGGTTGGTTTGCATGGCTTCACCCAGTGTCCTGTTCAGCAACAGATCGTGGGTACCGCCTATGGTCTCATATTCCATTTTGGTTTCTGTGCCCAATGCTGCTGCTTTTGCTGCAGTAACCACTCGATCAAAAATCTGTTTTACCTGATCGCGCTTGGGGTGGCGAACGTAGTAATAGACTTCAGCAAAATCAGGGACTACATTGGGTGCTTTTCCGCCATTGGTGATGACATAATGTATCCTTGTTTCCTGCGGAACATGTTCACGCATCATGTTGACCATATAGTTCATGGCTTCAACGGCATCAAGGGAAGAACGGCCTCTGTCAGGTGCGCCAGCTGCATGGGCGGAGAGCCCGTAGAACCGGAACTTTGCAGAGCTGTTGGCCAATGCGCTGGTCATGGTAACACCATTGCCATCACCCGGATGCCAGTGGATGGCCACGTCTACATTGTTGAATAAGCCGGCCCGCACCATGTATACTTTTCCTGAACCACCTTCTTCTGCAGGGCAGCCATATACCTTGATGGTGCCAGTCAGTTTTTTCTCTTCAATGAGTTTTTTAATCGAAACACCTGCCGCAACGGATGCTGCGCCAAACAGGTGGTGTCCGCAACCATGTCCTCCGGCTTTTCCATCGATTCCTTTTTTCTCAGGAACGGCCTGTTGAGCAAGCCCGGGCAATGCATCAAATTCAGCCAGGATGCCGATGACGGGTTGGCCGCTGCCATAGGTGGCTACAAAAGCAGTAGGAATATCTGCCACACCTGCTTCAACGGTAAAGCCTTCTTTTTTCAAGGTTTCCTGCAGCAGGGCACTGCTCTTGACTTCTTTGTATCCTAATTCTGCATTGTCCCAGATCTGAAGGGCAATGTTTTTGTATGCAGGGTAGCTGGATTCGAGAGAAGCCAGGGTTGCTGTCTTCAGTGGTTCATTCGAAGGTGCAACAACTGTCTTTTTTTTCTGTGCGATGGCATGGAAGCCTCCTGCAAACAGAAGACAGCCGGCGAGCAGTAATATTCGTTTCATTCCTTGTGTTTAAGTACACAATTTAACTGCTAATCCTTACATTTATGTATCAGTACATCTGTTTTTTAGCCAGCAACAGTATTCACAGATTAAAAAAAACCTCCATGCGTCAGATTTCAAGATTTTCGCTACTTCCCCAGGTTATTTTCTTCCTTTTTCTTTCGTTCTTTTCGAAGGCACAGGTGCGTGATAATGCAGGAACAGCAAGGGTTGCATCGTTTCAATTGCACAAGCAACTCCATGCAGCTTCTCCCTACAAAAACCTGCAATGGAGGAATGTTGGTCCAGACCTCATCAGCGGCCGTGTGACGGAAGTAGCCGGAATTCCCGGAAACAAGAACATCATTTTTGCCTCTTTTGCAACAGGTGGCTTTTGGAAGACCGTTGATGCAGGAGAAAACTGGATGCCATTGACAGACCAGTTGGGAACCTTGTCCATCGGCGCCTTTGCATTGGCACCATCTAATCCTGACATCATTTACCTCGGAACAGGTGAGTCGAACATA
>CAITQQ010000276.1 GCA_903894575.1 uncultured bacterium | reverse complement strand
TTCAGAAGAATTCATCAAACAAGGTGGAAAGAATGGCGCTGTGCTGACGGCTGGAGATGCCGACAACAGCAAGCTTTATACCCATTTGCTCTTGCCTTTGGAGGATGAAGACCATATGCCACCCAAGGGCAAAAAACAACTGAGTGCTTCAGAGATTGCCACCATCCATCGTTGGGTCAAGATGACTGATCCGTTCGCCAAGACTACGGTAGCTACAACGGTTTCAACAACGGTTGTCAAGATCACTGAATCAGTTCCTGAACCAGTGGAGCCTCCAGCGCCGGTTGAAAAACCCGTAACGGTTATCCCAGCAAAAACAGTCAACATAAAAGCTGCTGATCCAGCCAATATTGATGCCCTCAAAAAAATGAATGTGGTTGTTACCCCAATTCAATCTGGTTCCAATGGCCTTTCACTGAATTTTGTGAACCTGAAAAATTTCAACGGCACGATGTTGGATCAGGCAATTGAATTGAAGGAACAGGTTGTGCAATTGAAGCTTACCAACCAGGCGGTCACAGACCAGGACCTGCAAAAAATAAAGCAGTTCAACAACCTGCGCCAGCTTCAACTGGAAAAAAGCAAGGTGACCGATGAAGGGATGGATCAAATTAAATCAATGCAGTCATTGGAACAATTGAACCTTTATGGTACTGCCATTTCAGACAAAGGATTGGAAAAACTTTCTGGCTGCAAGAACCTCAAAACACTGTTTTTGTGGAAGACCAATGCAACAGCAGAAGGTATTGCAAAACTCAAACAGGCATTGCCGAACCTGACCATCGAAGCAGGTGGATTTTCTTTCAAAAAACCTGATTCAACAAAAAAATGATATGATGCTCAAGTATATCATCCCATTGGTTCCAAGCCTGTTCATTCTTGCACCGGAGCAAAATGATGTACCAAAGCTGCCCGCAGATGTAGCCGCCGAATACAGGAAGATCAACACACCAATGGATTACAACCAGCATGTGAAGCCCATCCTCTCGGATAAATGCTTTGCCTGCCATGGTCCTGACAAGGCCAAACAAAAAGCAGGCCTGCGTTTGGACCAATCTACAGCAGCATATGCGTTCCTGCCTGAGAGCCCCGGAAAAGTAGCCATCGCTCCTGGAAAGCTCGCGAAAAGCGAAGTTTTTCACAGAATCATTTCTGCTGATCCTGAATACAAAATGCCCACTCCGCAATCCCACCTTGACCTTTCTGCCAAGGAAAAAGCCTACCTGATCAAGTGGATTGAAGAAGGCGCTGTATACCAGCCCCATTGGGCTTTTGTGAAGCCGACAAAAAAACCTGTCCCCAACATTCCTGCATCATTGAATGGCGTGAACCCCATTGATCACTTTGTTTTTACTCAACTTTTACAGAACAATCTTCAGCCTTCAAAACAGGCAACAAAAGAATTGCTGCTGCGCAGGGTCAGCATGGACCTGACCGGGCTTCCGCCAACGTTGGAAGAAATTGATGCCTTTGTACAAGACAGTTCACCCAATGCCTACGAAAAGCAGGTGGATCGCTTGTTGCAGTCAAAGCATTATGGCGAGAGAATGGCCGCCGACTGGCTGGACCTTGCAAGGTTTGCAGATACCCATGGCTATACCGTTGACCGGTTGCGTGACATGTCTCCCTACAGGGATTGGGTCATCAATGCCTTCAACATCAACATGCCTTACAACACGTTTATCCACCAACAATTGGCTGGAGACCTGTTGCCCAACCCAACGCGTGACATGTTGATTGCCACTGCCTTCAACAGGAACCATCAACAGAACA
>CAITQQ010000275.1 GCA_903894575.1 uncultured bacterium | reverse complement strand
GCATTGAAGGAATGAAAGAAAAAGTATGGACCAGGAAAAAATAATTCAACCATGAAAAAACTGAAATACTTGTTGCCTTTGTTTTTTTTGATTGCGTGCAACACTACAACCAATAAAGACAGTGAAATGCAAAAGGGAACATTTGGATATAATTTGGAATTCTTGCGCAAACATCACAAGGACCTTGTGCTTTTGGAAAACGGTGATGCCAAGCTGATTGTGTTGCCGGCCTATCAGGGCCGCATCATGACCAGCACTGCGGAAGGCAATGATGGAGCGAGTTTTGGTTGGTTGAACCATGAACTGATTGCAACTGGAAAGTTCACTGAACACTTCAGCGCTTTTGGTGGAGAGGAACGATTTTGGCTCGGCCCAGAAGGTGGTCAATTTTCCATCTATTTCAAAAAAGGGGTTGATTTCAAATTTGACAATTGGTTTGTGCCAAAGGAATTGGACGCTGAAGCATTTGAATTGGTTTCTTCAGATAAAACATCTGCTCAATTTGAGAAGCAAATGCAACTTGAAAATTTTTCAGGAACAAAGTTTAACCTGAATGTCCGGCGCGATATTCAGTTGCTCAATGATTCATCGATCAATGCATTGTTGGGGACACTTCCGGCACGAGTACATGCAGTTGGGTTTCAATCAGAAAACGCCATCACCAATACTGGAAATACAGCATGGATCAAACAAACTGGAATGCTTTCCATCTGGATATTGAGCATGTTGAACGCAGGGGATAAAACAACCATTGCGATACCTTACAAGCAAGGCGATTCGGCATTGATGGGTAAAATTGTCACGGATGATTATTTTGGTAAAGTGCCGGCCGATCGTTTGAAAGTGGGCGATGGCATCATCCTGTTCAAGGCTGATGGAAATCTCCGCAGCAAAATTGGTATTTCTCCGGAAAGGGCATTGCCCATGGCACTCAGCTATGATGCCGCAAACAATGTGCTTACCATTGCCCAGTTCAGCCTTCCTGGAAACACAAAGGATTATGTCAATTCACTTTGGGAGCAACAGCAACATCCATTTTCAGGCGATGCCGTGAATGCATACAATGATGGTCCCGTTCAAGGAAAACAAATGGGAAAATTCTATGAACTGGAAAGCTCATCTCCTGCAGCAGCATTGGCTCCTGGAGCAACCCAAACCCATCTGCACAGGACCATCCACTTGAAAGGAACCAAAGAAAGCCTGAACCAAATTGTTCAGCAACTGCTTGGGGTTGGTATTGATGCAATGGTTTTGTAATCCAGTTTGGATGGGCCTTTCCGGCCGATATGTCTATTGTCGGTCGGTTGAAACAGCTTTGATAATAAATCTATAGCAACGACTTCAGGAACTGAAGGCTCAAAGGCAGTTGGGCCATCACCCTTGTTGATTCATCTTCAATAAAATAATGCTTCACTGAAGTTTTTTTCGCAGCCTTCATTACTGCTTTGATGTTGACATCGCCTTTTCCCAACACCACATTTGTTTCTTCATCTGCATGACCTGTATCGTTGCATGTTGTACCATGTTCGCGGTCTTTCAGGTGCATGAGCAGAAACCTTTCTGGGTATTTTTTCAACAAAGCGATAGGATCTGCACAGCCTTGTTTTGCCCAATAGACATCGAGTTCATAGTTGATGTACAAAGGATTTGTTTTTTCAACAAGCCGATCAAACAAGGTGCCGTTTCCATCAGGCCTGAATTCAAATCCATGGGGATGATAGCAGAATTGAAGTCCGTTCTCTTTTAACATTTTTCCGGCACGGTTGAATTTGGCTGCAGCCTCTTCAACATCCTTTATGCCAAACTCATTGCCATTGTGGTCTATCGCAAAGCATACAACATACTTGGCGCCCAGCGTTTTTGCTTTTTGTATGACAGGTGTAAGGTCCTTGTCCAGATCCTTGTAACCGACGCCAATGCTCACCATCTTGTATCCCATTTCGTCGAGCATTTTCTTGTGGCTCATGATATCCATTCCATAGAGTTCTCCCCCTTCCAATTCTTTGATGCCCATTTTTCTTACTTTGTCCAGACTGCCTTTCAGATCAGTTTTCACTTCATTCCTGATGGAATAGAGCTGCAGTCCAATTTCTTGTGCACCTGCAAAAAAAACAGTGTAGCATAGCATGGAAATCGAGAGCATCAACTTTTTCATCAAACTGGTTTTAGAAATTAAATGTAATACTTTTCGTCATCACTGTTGCGGCGCCAGTATCTTGCACCACAATACTAGTAACCGTGGTAAAGGTATAGCGCACCATAGGTCCAATTGGGAGTTTCAAGACCAGGATAATTGAAACGGTCCATCATCAGCGCAACATAACGAAACGGATATCCTTCGGGCAACTGAACAACATTGGGCCAAACCCTTGAACCAGAAGTTTCATCCCATGGCG
>CAITQQ010000274.1 GCA_903894575.1 uncultured bacterium | reverse complement strand
TAGAAAAATTTTATGATTTGCTCAGAAGTCGATTCTCTACAATATGACGGACTATGATATTGGTTGCTCCCTTTCTCTGCATGACAAAATTTCTTGCAGCTTCATCCAGTGATGTTCTTATTTCCGCATCTGACAATAGTTTTTCAATGATGGAAAACAAGGCTTGCTGGTTGCTGTAACTGAAGCCCACTCCAGTTTCAATCAATGCTTTTGCTTCTGCTGTGCGGTCGTGGTTGGGGCCAAAAATGACTGTTTTTCCATATGCGGCAGGCTCAAGAATATTGTGGATTCCAGCTCCATTGAATCCTCCACCCACATAACTGATGGTTGCATAACGGTAAAGCTTTGATAACATGCCAATGCAATCGATGATCAATACCCTGGCATCTTTCAATCGGCCATGGTCATCAGCTTCAGACAGGAGAATACTTGGCCTGAACAATCGCCTGATTTCCTGAATGTGTTTTGTGTTGATTTCATGTGGTGCGATGATGAGTTTTAGGGTAGGGTTGGCTTCCAATAATCCTGAAAGCATTTCTTCATCTTCTTTCCAAGTACTTCCTGCAATGATGGTATCAGATTCACAGCAAAAAGCTTCGATGGCACTGTGATGAAAGGGTAAGTGTGTGATCTCTGCAACACGGTCATAGCGTGTATCACCGGCAATGGAAACAGGTACTTTTAGCTTGAAATGTTGGAGGATTGCCGCCGATGCTGCATCTTGTACGAACAGATGGGTATAGCTTTCGAGCAAGGTCCTGAGAAATCCACCCAGAGGACCAAAAAAATTCTGTTTTGGTGTAAAGATGGCGGATATCAGCAGGGTAGGAATCCCTCTTTTTTTCAATCCTTTGAGGTAATAGAACCAGGATTCATATTTAATGAAGATGGCCAATTCAGGCTTTACGATGTCAAGAAATTTCCTTGAACGCATGGGGCCATCCAAGGGCAGGTAAAAAATCATGTCTGCTCCATCGTAGTTTTTCCTGATTTCATATCCCGAGGGAGAGAAGAATGTCAGCAGGATCCTGTGGTGCGGATGGTTGGTTTTGAGGCTTTCCAGCACTGGTTTTCCTTGTTCAAATTCGCCCAATGAAGAGCTGTGTATCCATACAATTGGGCCTTCACCCTTTTCTATAGCGGCTTTCAGCCTTATAAATATGTTTTTTCTTCCTTCAACCCAGAACCGGGCTTTGGCATTCCAGCATGAGGCAAACCTTATGCCAGCGTTATAAAAAGTGAGGAATAAATGGTAAAAAAACAGCATACCTAAATTAAGTGGCAAAGCTACGGCCAAATTCAGTTATGCCCTTTATTTTATTACCTTTGCGCCATAATTAAAGGATTATGGTTCCTATCCAAATGGTGGATTTAAAAAGGCAATACCTCAAAATCAAAACTGAGGTAGATGAGGCAATTGCTGGTGTTGTTCAAAACACATCATTCATCAATGGGAAGGCAGTGACTGATTTTTCTGCACAATTGGGCCAGTTTCTGGGAATTGAGCATGTCGTTCCATGCGCCAATGGCACAGATGCATTGCAGATTGCCATGATGGCATTGGGTTTAGAGCCTGGCGATGAAGTCATCACACCATCTTTTACCTATATCGCAACAACAGAAGTAATGGCCCTCCTGAGGCTAAACCCTGTGTTTGTCGATGTTGATCCACAAACTTTTTGCATTGATCCCGGCAAGATCAGAGAAGCCATTACCCCGAGAACCAAGGCGATAGTCCCAGTTCATCTGTATGGTCAGGCTGCACCCATGGAAGAAATCATGTCCATCGCCAAGGAGTTTGGTCTTTTTGTGATTGAGGACAATGCTCAGGCGATCGGTGCTACCATTCAGTTCAGTGATGGCACAGTGCACATGACCGGCACCATCGGAGATATTGGCTGTACTTCTTTTTTCCCTTCAAAGAACCTGGGATGTTTTGGTGATGGTGGCGCAATTGTAACCCGCGATGCCATCATTGCAGATAAAATGAGGATGATTGCCAACCATGGCCAGAGCAAGCGGTATTACCATGACATGGTAGGCTGCAATTCCAGGCTTGACTCGATTCAAGCTGCAGTATTGAATGTTAAACTCAAGCATCTGAACCAATACAATGAAGCCAGAAGGCAGGCCGCTGCTTTTTACTCAAAAGCGTTTGCATCCAATCCCAAAATAGTAACTCCGATTGTTGCTGAGGGGAATACCCATGTTTTTCACCAGTACACTTTAATATTGAATGACTATAACAGGGATCAACTGGTTGATCAACTGGCCGCTGTGGGTATTCCTGCTATGATTTAT
>CAITQQ010000273.1 GCA_903894575.1 uncultured bacterium | reverse complement strand
CTTATTATTACGTGATTGACTTAGGAGATGGCAGCAAGAGGCGAACTGGATACGTTACAATTTTGAGATAAAAAAGAGCGCCGCGGGAAACCCGCGGCGCTCGTATAAAAATCAACGCTGTTCTTTGCATCAATAACTGAGGAAAGATGCCAATGTTCTTGCAGCAGTTCCTGTTGTTGAGCGGTAGCTTCCCCTGAAGATAACAGTATAGTTTCTTTTTGCAGTGGGAACCAATCCATTCAACTGTGTCAGGTTGGTAGTTGTTCCTGTTGGACGAACATACAAGGTATCGCTGATGCCTGCCCTGTATGAGATGAAATCAGTGACTGAAGCCGTGCTGATGTTGGTGAAAACATTCGCTTGCTGCTTCTGAGAGAAAATGTCAACATTGGGGATGGCGGTTGTGCTGAATGGAAAGTTGGCAAACCTGATCCTTGCAGATGTGTCATTGAATACCTGGATATTGTCTTGAACTACTTTATATTTTGGCGCATTCAAAGAATCATAGGCAAAAATGGTATAGTAGTTGCCACCAGTCATCTCAGTACTGAAACTGATGGGGTATTGTGTACTTGGCGCCAGCGTATCTCTTATGGCGATGGCTCTGGCCCCGGCATTTACAGCTGAATAGGAAGGAGACAGTGAAGGGAAAACTGTACCATAGGCAATAGCAGCACCATTCAGGGGAACCAGATCAGAGTAGATATAGGTTCTGTTGGAATTGATGATGGCGTTGTGAAATTTCACAAAAGCAGTACTGCCAAGATTGGTCTCTTCAGTAAGAATCGATTTGTATTCTTTCTCACATGCCGCCAGCATGATCATGGATGCAAGGGCTATGGTGATTGATTTGATGTTCATAAATGATTTCATGTTGATGATTTTAGTCTGGTGATCTATTTCTGAGAGAACCATTGTTCCTTGGTATTGTAATCCAGGGCGATGGCACCGATCCTTGTCAGTTCAGCAATATTGTAGAGGTACTCTGAGTTGTAACGGGGTCTTGCCCTGTAGGTATATTTTCCGCTGTTGTTGATATAAAGATCTGTACCTGTTGGCAAAACAAGATCTGCATATACCTGGGCACCTGTTGAAAGGTCTATATCAGTATAGTGGAATCTTCTCATGTCTACCCAGGTCTCCATCATGCCAAAGCCATAAAGCGCAATGTACTTTTGTAACATGATATGACTAAGGGATAGTGCTGTAGTTGAGGGAACCACTGTAGGGCTGGCAAGAAACGCCGCCTTGGCAGCGGGTGTAATAAGCCTGGGTGCCGGTACGCCTGCGCTGTAATCAGTATTCAAATGATCAATGTTGAGGCTGATGCCATCTGCATAGGCTGCCCTCGCTGAAGCGGCATCACCCTTGCGGAGATATGCCTCGGCCAACATGAATTTGTTTTCACTGGCCGTGATGATGGGGAAGGGTGCTCCATTTTTGAAGATGTAACGACAAGTTGCATCAGATACTGGCGCAGCAGCCGAGCTGAATGGCTGACCCCAGAAGCTCTGTGGTTGGTCTGCAGTTACCAAAGCGCCGGCTCCCTTGTTTAATTTTATTCCCCTGATTGTTCCGTTGGTATTTTCCCTTAGCATATAGAAGGCCCTGGGATCTGTAACACCTGCAAAACGGGAGTTCAATCCATTCATGAGGTTGGCAATGTATTCAGTTTGGCGCAATGCTCCAACGTTACCCCTGAGCGGGCCATAATAATTGGAAGTACCTAAGATACCTGTGTTAGCAAATTTACAGGTGGCATTGTCTGCATTTGTATTGATGCCCAGCAAGGCGTATTTGATCACTGAATCTGGCTTGTACTCAGCCTTGTTGCTCAGGTGATTGAATGATCTTGCCATGACGGTGTAAACAAATTTTTTCCATTTGTTTACGTCTCCGTTGTAAAAATAGGCATCACCTTTTGCGAGGTTGGCCTGGCTTGCATTGTCTCCGGTCTTGTTCAGATATTCCAAAGCCAATCTGCTGATGGCCCTCACTGTATCGTAGACATCTTTTTGGTTGTCATAGTTGAAAACCAATTGCTCTGGGCGAAACGCTTCACGCATGATTACCTCTCCATGCATGTTGGTCAAAGCCAGCCAGCTGAAAGCCCTGATGGCATAGCCCACACCCACATAGTCCCATTTCTTTTCTTCGATTCCCCATTTCACCATTTTGTTCAGGTTCTCACCCATGCCAAAATAATGCATGGCCCAAACAGAACCAAGTATATCACTTGCTCCTGTTGCACCACCCATTTGGTCGTATTGGTTACCAGCACTGTTGGTGGCAAAATACTGAACATAACGTCCAATGTAAAGACCATCGTTTCCGAGGCCATAGGCACTGCCCGCAGCAGCGGAGCTACCTACAAAGTTTCCGATGATACCGGGCAACAGGGTTTCAACTGGAACCCTGACACTGGCGTTTGGATTGGCAAATGCCTCATCAATCTTCTTTTCACAACTGGAGAAGGAGAAGACCAGGGCTATCGAGGTCAGGTAAAATATGATATTCTTTTTCATGAGCTGATTTTTCCTTTTGATTAAAATGATGTCTTCAAGCCGAAGTTGAAACTGATGGGGGCAGGCATTGTACCGTAGTCAAAACCAAATCCACCAACTCCTCTTGAACCTGCTGTATTACCATTGACTGCAGGATCTGCACCTGTGTAATTGGTAATGAGCACAAGGTCATTCACGGTGAGGAACACCTCAAGTGTTTTGATGCCAGGAAGGTCTTTGAATGGATTCTTGGGCAATGCATATGCAAATGTCAGGTCACGCAGGCGAAGCCAGTTTACGTTTTTCTCGATGAAGTCCTCTTCCGGCATGTTCGTATAATACGCATCGTTCAAGGCAGGGATGATGACAATCGTATTCGGAGTTGGATTGGTATTCTCCCTTCCATCTTTCAACACACCCTTGACCACGCGTGGGGTGAACCTGTCTGCAGTAAGCGGACTTTTACCAGCAAGGGTGAGGAATCTGTGTGTACCATTGAAGATGTCTCCACCCACCTTGATATCCCAGAGGAAGTTCAACCTGAACCTGTTCAGGCGGAAGGAGTTGTTGATACCAAGGGTGAAGTCAGGATTCCTGTCGCCACGGATTTTGAACAATTGTTCTACCACGGGCAATCCATTGGCGGGGTTGATCAGCACATCACCATTGAGGTTTCTTTCATATCCAAAACCGGTAATGGATGTGGTTGGTCCACCAAAGACCAGACCGCCTCTCGCATTGCCATAAAGCCATGTATCGGCGATATAGTATTCTGCAACATTTTTGGGCATGTCAATCACCTTGTTCCACATCTTGTTGAAGTTCATCTGGAAGTTCCAACCAAACTTGGCCTTGTTGATGACATTGGATCCAAGGGTGATCTCAACGCCCTGGTTCCTAGTGCTTGCAGCATTTTGAGTGTTCAGTACGAAACCTGTGCCATAGCTCAAACGGAAGTTCTCAATGATTTGCCCTTTGTTGAGGGTATTGTAATAGGTGGCTTCCAGGTTGAGCTTGTTCCTGAAGAGGCGGAACTCTGTACCCAGTTCGTAAGTACTTTGTCTTTCTGGAGCCAGTTCAGGATTCGCATTGGTAAAACCATAGGAGAAACCATTTCCGCTGGCAAAATTGTTCACAAAAACAGACTGTGTTGAATAGGGCGTATTCAGACGGGCTGTTCCTGCCAGGGAGGTCCTGATTTTCCAGTAGCTGATGATATCGCTGTTTTTCAACGGCTTGATCAGGTCACTGGCAATGATGCTAAGGCTACCACCGGGATAGTTATAGTTCCTGTTTTTCTCAGGAAGGGTAGATGCTGACTCAAAGCGATGGGTATAGTTCAGGAACAACATGTTCTTGTAGCTCACAGCAGCTTCTCCAAAATAGGCAAACTGACGGAGGATCTGCTTGTTGTATTCTCCAAAATAGTTTCTCAGCAACCTTACCCTTGAGTTAGGAGCCGTGATGCTGCTGTCGAAACTCTCTGTAGAGGAAAGGGTATTTCCTGTGATGGCATACATTTTTGTTTGATAGTCCTGCCACATGGTTCCAACCATTCCCCTGAAGCTGAAATCACCAACCTTCTTTTTTGCAGTGGCTGTGATGGTATGGTTGTAGCCATTGTATTTTCTCCAGTAGTTGTCCAGGGTACCCTGAACAGCAGAGCTGAGGTAATAACTTTTAGGATGATACCTCATGTACCCATCGATATTGTAGGTGTCATATCCAAAACGGCCTTGAACGGACAACCAGCTTGTTGGGTTGATGTTGATTCCCAGTGAGGTGGTGGCGCGCATGGTTACATCCTTGGCAACGTTGTTGTACACGTTGAAAAAAGGATTATCATAATCAGAGTTGGGGTTGCTGCTGAACAAAGGCAGTTTATCACCCGTTACAGGATCTTCGTAGTTCAGGATATTGTTCTTGTTCGGCCATATCATCAGGCTGAGCATGTAACCCCCGGCACTCCTGAGCACCTTGTTGTTGTCAG
>CAITQQ010000272.1 GCA_903894575.1 uncultured bacterium | reverse complement strand
GTGGCAGTAGACATCAAGGTTGACGACAAGGGAAATGTAATTGCTGCATCCATCCAACCCAGGGGAACCACTACCAGCAATACCTCCATGAAAACCATCGCACTCCAGAAAGCCCGTCAATTGAAGTTTAACAGCAACGAAGACGGACCCGAAGAAGACCTGGGAACAATTGTTTTTAATTTCAGAATCAGGAATTAAAATATTTACGATATTTGCATCATTAAAAATTAAATCATGGACAAAAGAATACATACGCTGATTTTCCTGTTTGTTATCTATTTCACTATTGCAGTAACCTCAGTGCTCTTTGTTCCATTTCAAAAATTCATCACCATGTTCCTTTTCGGAACTTCAGGAATCCTGATTTTCCTTGGTTTTTTCGGACTTTGGATATTGAAAAGCCAGAAAGACTAATCAGGCTGTTTCAAGCAACTTGCCACTACACTTCAAAATGATATTAAAAAGACCAGATTAATCTGGTCTTTTTTTATGCTATGTTATGACCCAATAAAAAATGCCCTGATGAAATCCATCAGGGCATTGGAAATTTAATATCAGTGGATCAGAGTTCCAATTTCCATCCTTCTCTGTAATCCCTTTTCACAAATTGGTTGGCAGGATCAAAGTTGGTAATCTGCATGTTTTTGGCATCCCAGAGCAACTTCTTTCTACCCAAATATTTATCTGTCCAGCCTTTCAGGTTAGGATTTTTCATCATCCAACTCCTGATGGCGAGGTTCCCGATAAGGATACTCTCGGTGAATGGTCCGGAAAATTCGAAAGGTGAACTTGTCGTAGCATTGCCATGACCAGCAATACAAGCATTTACCCATTGTAACCAGTGGCCTTGCATGCCCTTAGGTACACGTGCAATAGTTTGAGGAGGAAGTTTCTTTTCTTTCATGAGCGTAGTTGGCAACAGTCTTGGATTTTCCCCATAACAGTCAGTCAACAACTTACCCTTCTTACCAATGAAAAGTAAGCCCCCATTCCAGTCACCAAATTGTTCTTCGGGCAAAAGCTCATCAGGGCGTTGTGGAAGTAATCCGCCATCATACCATGAGACTTTAATGTCTCCTTTCTTTCCATCCGTTCTTGGGTAATTAAGATGAATGATTGTTGAGGGGGGGCAAGAATCTGGGTTTGTTGTATCATCCCACATTCCTTTCCAAATGGAAGCCACTGAACATTCTACTGAATCGGGATAAAGGATAGGAAGGCAACGGAAAACTGGGTCCATGACATGACAAGCCATATCACCAAGAGCGCCTGTACCAAAAGCCCACCATCCTCTCCAATTGAATGGAAGATAAGCCGGATTGTACTCAATCATTTTCGCGGGGCCAATCCAAAGATCCCAGTTCAACTCTTTTGGTACTTCAAATTTTCCTGTAGGTGTTGGAATACCCTGAGGCCATACCGGCCTATTCGTCCAGCACTTCACCTCAGTTATATCTCCGATCAATCCTGAATTGATAAATTCCTGGGTTCTTCTAACTCCATCACCAGATCCTCCCTGGTTACCCATCTGCGTAACTACTTTATATTTTTTGGCGGCTTCTGTCAACAAACGAGCCTCATAAATATCATGTGTGAGAGGCTTTTGTGTATAAACATGTTTACCAAGCTGCATGGCAGCAAGAGTGGCTACAGCATGTGTATTATCAGGAGTGGAAATAGAGCAAGCGTCGATAACGTCTTTCTCCTTATCAAGCATTTCCCTGAAATCATGATAATACTTTGCTTTAGGGAAGTTTTTCCTTGAATTCACTGCTTGACGATCATCAACATCTACTAAAGCAACAATCTCTACATTCGGACTTTCAGCAAATGAGGTAAGATCGCTTTCGCCTTTACCGCCGGCGCCGATACCTGCTATGCGCAATTTATCGCTTGGGGCAACATGGCCCTTTCCGAGCACGTGGCGAGGAACAATCGTGAAGGCAGCCATTCCCATGGCACCTGCCTTGATGAATTTTCTTCTTTGGAGGTTTTTGTTGGACATGATAATCGTTGATTGATGGGTAAATCTTGAGGGTTAAAGAATCAATTGTTTAAAAAGCTATTCTTCAGTGTATTTAACGCATTCTTTGTTCTCCTTTTCAGTATAGGCAAGGCCATACTGTTTCATTACGTCGTCTGGCACACCGTTCCATTGATTGGGTTGATTGCCCATATAGCCCACATCAGCAACACCGATCTGTGATGTGTAGAAGCCAGTGGCAGTAAGGTTTCTCATGAGGCTGAAAAAAGCAACACCTTGTGCAACTTCCTTCGCGGCCTTGTTTGGATAGGCGATCTCATCCACAATGGCGATTTGCTGCTCCTTGGAACAGTCCTTGAAATTCTTTCCGTTTTTCTTGAATGCATGCCTGTCAATCCACATCAACCCACCTCTCATGGGCGTTTGGTGTTCTGGCATATCCTTCACGATAAACTCAATGAACTCAGGCACTTTGGCGTCAGAGGCACTTCCACTGACATCGTCTTTGGGTATGATGATATCACCCAAAACGGTGATGGTGGCCAACTCGTGCGGGGTAAAAAAAGTTGTTGCAATTACCTTGTCGTATTGGGCCAGTTCTTCTGGTTGTCTGTCGAGTGTAAACCCTGCAGCCAATGAGCTGTTGGCAGCCACTTTTTTATCCGCCTCAGATTTACAGGCATCCAACAAGGCCGCTGTTCCGAAAGTGCCTATGGCAATGGCTTTGAGCGATTTTCTTCTGTCCATTTTTTCTATTTAGATGTTTCTCTTTTTCATTTCGTCCATCAAATATTCAGAGGCCCTCATCGACAATGCGAGGATGGTCCAAGTGATGTTTTTATCCGCCTGTGAAACAAAGGCACCACCATCAACCACAAAAAGGTTTTTGCAGTCATGTGCCTGGTTGTGCTTGTTCAGTGCTGAACTCTTGGCATCGTTGCCCATGCGCACGGTTCCGGCTTCATGGATAATTTTACCAGGAGATTCAAGCCCGTAGCTGTTTTCAGGACCATCGTTACCACCCCAGGTGATCACTGCGCCCATTGAGTGCATGATTTCCTTGAAGGTTTCTTTCATGTGCTTGGCTTGCTTCACTTCATGATCAGACCATTTCACATTGAACTTCAATACAGGAATACCGTATTTGTCTACAACATTGGGATCAATTTCACAGTAGTTGGTTGCAACAGGAATGGCTTCACCCCTTCCGGCCATACCAACACCAGCACCATAGAAATAGCGGTAATCTTGCTTCAATGAAGCACCGTATCCACCGGCTTCTTTTTGCGTACCATTGACGGGATATTTACCATTGAGGCCTTCAATGCCCCAACCAAACCCGTAGGCCGGCTGGCCCATGCCTCCCCAATATTCGATATGGTATCCACGTGGGAAATCAAGCTTTTTGTTGTCGCCCCACCATGGTGAGTAAACGTGCATTCCACCAACGCCATCTTCGTTGTAACGCTTTCTGTCAAACAGTTCAGGAAGAATACCGCCCATTGCTGCACCGGTAGAATCATGCAGGTATTTTCCAACCACATTGCTGTTGTTGGCTAAACCGTTGGGGTGCCTTGCTGATTTTGAATTCAACAGCAACCTGGAAGATTCACAGGCACTGGCGGCAAGGATTACAACCCGTCCCTTCACTTCATATTCAAGCAGGTCGCGCTTGTTGACATAAGAAATACCTGTTGCCAAACCCTCGCTGTTGGTCAAAACCTCTCTTGCCATTGCACCTGTAATCAGGTCAACATTGCCGGTTTTAACCGCTGGCTTGACCAAGACAGAAGATGATGAAAAATCTCCGTAAACGGTACAGCCCCTGTTGCACTGAGCGCAATAGAAACATTGCCCGCGATCGTCATTGATTTTCTGGGTAAGGATGGAAAGGCGGGAAGGGATAACCGGCACACCTACTTTACCCGCTGCATTCTTGATGAAGACCTCATGCAGCCTGGGTTTTGGAGGAGGAAGGAAAAATCCATCGGGATCATTGGGGAGCCCTTCATTGGTTCCGAATACACCGATCATCTTATCAATCCTGTCGTAATAAGGTTTTACATCCTCATATCCTATTGGCCAATCATCTCCGAGGCCATCAATGCTTTTGCGTTTGAAATCCTTTGGGCCAAAACGGAGGGAAATCCTGCCCCAGTGATTTGTTCTGCCGCCGACCATTCTTGATCTCCACCAATCCCACTGTGTTCCTGCTGCCTTGGTATAAGGCTCTCCTTCAATTTCCCAACCCCAATAACTCGCATCAAAATCTCCAAAAGGCCTGAACTTGGTACTGGCACCACGGCGGGGTGATTCCCAAGGGTTTTTAAGTTGGGTGATATTTTTTGCAGGATCATAGTCAGCGCCTGCCTCAAGGAGACAGACTTTCAAGCCTTGGTTGGCCAGCATATAGGCTGCCATTCCACCGCCAGCGCCTGAACCAACAATCACAACATCATATTCTTTGGTCGTTTTTTTTATTGAAAAATCCGGCATGGTTCAATAGTTTTTTTCTTCACTTTTATGAGAATGGAAATTAACGAATTATTCAATTCGCTGGAGGTTTTGTTGGGGGAAATGTTGTGGGTTGGGAGTTGGGGGTTGGGAGTTGGGCATTCGGAGTTGAGGGTTCATAAACTTCAACAACGGAAGAGATCAACACAGAACCAATATATCAACTCAGAACCCACAACTCATAACTCAGAACTGACAACTCACATCATCCTCTGCTCTTCACAAAATCAGTGACCAAAAATGCGATCAGCTTGGCCAACTGTTGGGAATCGCCATGGAGCTGGGCTGTTGCTCCCTCGCAGACATGAAGACTGCATATGTTGGGATAGTGGCCAGAAAAGCGGATAAACTGTCTTGCTTCATTGACTGAAATCCCTGAGGGGTTTTGACCACTTGAGCTTACACTGCTCACCACATCCAGGTCAAGTTCCATGCAAATGGGATGATCGTCTATGAAAGAAAAAGATTGAGAAACGGATTGGATAAAATTCAGGCGTTCTTCAACAAAAATCTCTTCGTAGGTATGATAATGAATATTGACATTCCCGTAAAGATCATCCATCATGCTTTGTGGATTGACGTTTTCCTGTAGTCCTATCACTGCATACCTGTTGAGGTATCCTTCTTCCATGGCATAACGGAATGGATTGCCGCTATGCCTTCCCTCCATGATTTTATAATCAGCGGTTGCTGCAAGATTGATCACATTCGCAAAGGCTTTGGAGGTCTTTTCTAATTTGAAAAGAGACTTGGCACTGGCCTTGACAATGGGATAAGCGTTGTTGTGGCCACCGCCGATCACAATTGGAATCTTTCCTGACATCACCACCCATTTCACCAATTCTTCCACCTCTTCGTCGATAATATTGGCGACAGCATGCCTGCAGGCATTGATGCGTTCCTCTGAATTGCTAAAATTACCTTCAATGATATTCATCACGGGGCTGAAATCAAAATAGCCTGCAAGGATTATTTCATCTCCACTGCATTGGTCTGAACTTTGTAAGTTGAGGAATGAGTTGACAAAATGGAACCAGGTGCTTTCAGCCCCTCTGGTGCCATGATCGCCCAAGATGCCAATGCTTTCTGGAATTCCAAAGCAGACATATTTTGCATCAGTGTGCAAAGCAAGAGACTCCTTTCCCGATTCGAGCACCCGCAACCGCTCCCCTAACTTGGTCTCATATTTTCTCAGCTTGACCTGATCCAGCAATTCCTGCTTGGTGTAGTAATGGAAATGTGACATGATTCTAAGATAAGAAAAAATGATTAGAGAAAGGTTGAAGGGGTTGAAGTGGCCTCCGGCCTGTTGAAGGGGTTGAAGTTGAATGATTAATCTTCAACCCCTTCAACCCGAATTCTGGAATATTTAAACAAGGAAAATCTACTTCAACCCCTTCAACCTTTCTTAAAGCTCCTGCCATACCTGCTTTGCAAAATCCCCCAAAGAAGGATCTCTGGCTCCCATCAACAAAACAGTGGTGGATGGTGTGAAATGAGGCCTCATGGTATTGAGCAGTTCATTTCGGTCGTCAACAAAAAATGCGTTGACGCCTTTGGCTTTCAGGTCTTCAATCAGATCATTGGCGGAAATATCCTTGACTGCAGTTCCACCTGCATAATAAATTTCACTCATCCAGATCTCATCTTGTGGGCGGAGAACTTTTGCGATTTCTTCAACAAAATCATGGCGCAGAAAGCGTGTGGGACCATAGCCATGGGGTTGAAACCATGCAATTAATTTTTGGGCAAGGGGTTGGCAGGCCTCAATTGACCTTGCACATTTCACAGGATTGTGTGCGAAATCATCCACCAAAATAACGCCGCGTTTTTCTCCATACACCTGGTGTCTTCGGTAGATCCCCTGATAGTGGCGCAATGCATCAGCACAGACTTCCCATTGGATTCCCAGGCTATGGGCAACAGCAAGGGCGGCCATGGCATTTTCCATGGTATGCCTTCCTGGGCTGTGCACGACAAAAGAATGGTCTTCTACATAGAATGCAATCATCGATCCTTTTTGGTGAAAACCTGTAGCGTTCATGTAAGCTGTTGATTGCTGATTGCAATCAAAATCAAATATCGATTTCTTTGAAAGGCTTGCTGAGAGAGGATGAGAGAGGTTGACAATAAAATGATGAGAATGGGTCCTGAAAGTGCTGAAGAGTTTGACCAGCTCTTCAAGGTCTTGATGATCTTTGTCGATGTTCAGCAAAACACCAATTTCTGGCCTGTACTGAACGATGGATCCATCACTTTCATCTGCCTCAATGATCAGCCATTCGCCTTCACCGTATGCTGCGTTTCCAATTTTTCCTTCCTGGATCAGTCTCGTTAGTCCGGCACCACCAATGATGGATGGCTTCAAGCCTGCATGAAACAATATTTCATACAACATGGCCGAGGTGGTGCTTTTGCCGGAAGTACCCGCGATGGCAATGGTTTTTTTGGTTAGCACAATTTCTGCGAGCAATTCACTGCGCTTGACTATGGGCTTGCCCAAGCGTTTGGCTTCCTGTACTTCAGGAACGCTGTCTTCCACTGCAGTTGAAACAACCACGAGATCAATGACGTCTGAGACAGCTCCACCACCCTGCTCGAAACAGGTGATGCCTTCCCGCTCAAGGGCAGCGCGGTTTTCATTGAAAACATCTTTTTGAAATTGCCTGTCTGACCCGGAAATATTTTTACCGGCAGCTTTCAAATACTGTGCAATGGCACTCATGCCGGTTCCGGCAATACCAATGAAAAAAATATTTGCACTCTTGGCGAAAGTATCTGTGTTAAAATCCGTTGACATTGAGGCAAGTTAACAACAAAAACAGATTCTTAAAATGATAATTTCTACCCCAGGTTCCTGAAATCCACAGGCACCAACTTGCTCACACCCTGTTCTTGCATGGTAACGCCATAGATCACGTCAACACAAGACATGGTGGTCTTGTTGTGCGTTACAATGATGAACTGAGACTCTTTGCTGAACTGCCTGATCATGTTGGTGAATTTTCCCACGTTGGCATCATCCAAAGGCGCATCAACCTCATCGAGGATACAGAAAGGTGCAGGCTTGATGAGATAAATGGCAAAGAGCAATGCAGTAGCGGTAAGTGTTTTTTCACCTCCACTGAGCTGCGTGATAGAGGTTGGCCTTTTGCCCTTGGGCTTGGCCACAATATCAATGCCTGTTTCAGCAAGATCATCCGGGTTCTCCAGGATCATGTCTGCAGTATCTTCTTCAGTAAACAATGCCTTGAATACCCGCTGGAAATTTTCTCTGACCTGATTGAAGGTGGTGAGGAATTTCTGGTTCGCAGTGGCTTCCACCTCCTGGATGGTTTGCATCAGTGTATCCTTTGCAGTGACCAAATCATTCTTCTGCTCAACAATGAATTCATAGCGCTTCTTCATTTCAGTGAAAGCCTCAATCGCGGTTGGATTGACTTCGCCAATGTTTTCAAGGCGCTTTTTCATTTTATCACAATCAGCTTGAAGGTCTTCCAAAGGCTCATCGGTAAGCCTTGCTTCATCTAGGATCTGGTCAATATCCACCTTGAATTCTACATTCAATCGCTCC
>CAITQQ010000271.1 GCA_903894575.1 uncultured bacterium | reverse complement strand
GTGGAGCCAAATCCGCCCAGGGCCTGTCCCATGTAGATGCCTGACATGTGGATACCTATGGCCAGTGATCTTGTTTTATCGCTGTGGAAATCTGCAATCAGTGAAAGACCAGCAGGAATATACAAGGCTTCACTGAAGCCCATGATGGCACGCAGCAGATAGAGCTGGTCAAAAGTTTGGGCATATCCCATGCAAAAAGTGACGGCAGACCACACAAAAAGACTGCCAATGATCAGCCATTTTCTGCTGATGCGATCGGCGATGATGCCAGAGAATGCACTCATGGCTCCATAGACCCAAAGAAATACGGCCATCAGTCTACCGAAATTGGTGGCCTGTTTCAGCTCTTCGATGTCCATCTGCATGGCAGGGCGCATGGTGGCGATCATCTGCCTGTCCATATAATTCAGGAGTGCAACGCCGAAAAGGAGTGCCACCAGGATCCATGGGTAGTTTTTGGGAGGAGCCATCATTTTTTATTATAGATCCAATTTAGGCTTAATCTTGAAATATCGGTTACACTCAAGTGTGTCTTTTGGGATTGAGATCCGGCACAGTAGCCCAAGAGCACATTTTTACCAACAAAATGCATGGCGATATAACAATACCAACCATCCTTATTGTCTTCGAGATTTTTGACAAACTCCCATGAAACTCCATCATCTTTTGAAACTGCAATAGTGAGTGGGGTCCGCTTTCCTTTTATTGAAGCATCCTCACCACCATTGTTGTTCCAGACCATGAGGAGGTCGCCGGTTGAAGGGATGCGCTGAATGGTGGCAGGCGACAAGGGTGATTTGATGCTTGTTTTTTCAGCAGGGGACCAGGTTTGTCCACGATCTTTTGAAACGGATTTATATTGAACACCTGGGCTGGCACGAATGATCATCATGATATCTCCGTTTTTCAATTCGACAACACCCGGCTCTTGAAGAGTGATGTTGTCTGGATTCTCCAATGCGGGACTGGCTTTCCAGGTAAGGCCATTGTCATCTGAAAAATAACTGAACAAGGTGCCATTGTTTGACCATTTTTCACCAGGCACCTGGTGCAGGGCCACAGCCAACAACAACCTGCCATCTTTCATCTGTATGACCCTGTCATTGTTCAATACAAAATATCCCTTCTTGTCTGTAATACAAGGTATTGGATCACTCCAGGTCTTTGCTTCATCCACTGAAATCCGCATCATCGGAATACAATCGCTGGTGGAATTTTTTTTGAGGTAAAACAAGGCAATACTCCCATTCTGCAACCGAAGCAGTGACACAGACATCACATTCATCAAACCCTCCTTGGCTACGATCACCTTATCCTCACTGGTCCAGGTTTGACCTTGGTCAAAAGATTTTCTTGCTGCCAGAAATGCAGAGGCATGGTCACTGGAAGAGGTCCCGGTATAACGGCTGTAGACAAAAAGTATACTGCCATCTTTCAATGAAATAAAATCCCCTTCGCTGTTCCGAGGATTGTCTGCGCCTGGTGCAATTTTCATCACCAATTCCTTGCCAGTAGTTTGTTGTTTTTTGTTCGTAGATACGGTCTTGCATCCCTGAAGCAAAAAGACTGATAACAGCAGAAAATAAACTTGTTTCATAACCATTGATTGTATTGGTTTATATTGTTTGAAGTACTTCCGAAGCGATTTTTATTGCATGATCAATTTCCTCTTCACTGTGAACGGCACTGATGTACCAAAGCCCTCGTCCGATAATCCTCACTTTCCTGTCATGCATTCCACCTACAAATTTGGCCAATTTTGCCTTATCACATGAAAGGGTACCTCGGAAATCATTGATAACAGGAAGGTCGGTAAAAGCTATGGTAAACATTGGTCCGGGACCTTGTACCAACATGTTTTGATGGGCAGCAGCAGCGGCGGCCTTTAATCCATTCATCAATTTTTGGCCTAATGCAAACATCCGTTCATATGGATTTTCTTCTTCCAAAATCCTGATGGTTGCCAATGCTGCAGCAACAGTTGGATTGCTGGAGTTCATTGTGCCTGCATGAATTACTTTTGATTCTTCAATAAGGACCATCCATTCTTTTTTGCCAACAACAGCACTGATAGGATAACCACTTCCCATGGCTTTGGCGAAAATGGAAATATCAGGCGTGATGCCAAAATAACGTTGTGCTCCACCCAGACTCAACCTGAAACCACAGATCACTTCATCCAAAATAAAAGCAGCACCATACTGATCACAAAGCGAACGGACCCCTTGCAAAAATCCTTCCTGTGGAACAATGCACCCATTGTTGCACATCACCGGTTCAGTAATGATGGCAGCAATTTCTTCATGCCTTTCATCCATTGTCTTTTTGAGAAGATCCAAATCATTCCATGGAATAATGATGAACTCATCTTCAGCATGTTCAGCGAGTCCCTGACTCCATGGATAAACCTTGGGGTGCTCCCTATCGCCAAGGGCCTCTGGCGATGGTGTAGAAAGTCCCCAGGCAACATTGTCCAGCCATCCATGGTAGTGTCCCTCAAAACGAAGAAACTTCTTTCTTCCCGTCTTGGCCCTAGCAACGCGAAATGCTGTTTGTACGGCTTCAGATCCATCCAGACAAAAACGCATCATTTCTGCAGAAGGAATGATGGCATTCAATTTTTCAGCAAGTTCAATTTCCTGGATATGCTGCCCGGCAAACATTTGTCCCAGTTTCGAGTATTCTGTTACAGCTGCCAAGACCTTTGGATGAGAATGTCCAACAATCATAGGACCCTGGCTCAAGGTGAAGTCGAGGTACTCGTTGCCATCCACATCATACAACCTGCTGCCCTGCCCATGTGTATAAAAAATGGCATGAGGATGGCCATATTTCCTGAACTCGGATGAGACCCCGCCTGCAATTAGTTTCTTTGCCCTTTCCAACAATGCGGCCGATTGTACATAGCTTATTCCTGACATGATTTCTTTTTGAATATGATTGATTTAATTGTTTCCCGATTGATTGATGGCGGGTAATTTTTTGCCCATCATGAACAGATCCAGCTGGTTGAAATATGAAAAGCCTAATTCAATATCTGTGATGGTTGTTTTTGCTCCGCTCACCTGCAATGCATTGATGCCTTTTTTCAAAATTCTATGATCATTGATCAGGTAGATCAGTGTATGGTTCGCAAGATCTGGCGGCAGTTTTTTTCCGGATAAATATGCTTCTTCTGTGAACACTTTGAATAGCGGTAAACTCACATCATTGAGCTTTATTTGGATGGGCACACTGTCCCTGACTCCTATCCTGAGTACACAAGACTTGAGCGGAAAAACAACAGTACTTGGATTTTCTCCCAACATCAATTCAAAACTTTCTTCTCCATTGAGTTGGCGAGGAATCTGTTTGACATAAGCGTAAGATGGTTGTTTTTCATCGTTGTAATAGGATTTCGTGACAGCATAGACCTTGTCGCCGGTATTGAGCTTATCATTTTTCAATCCAGCCACCAAGGCATACATCCATGCCGGATGTGGCCTCAAGCCTTCGTCTTTGTCGCCTCCCTTAAAATTAAAAAGATAAAACCCCTTGGCTCCGATCAGCCTATAATTGGCTGCTGCTCCAAGCAATTCAGCCAGGGTGGCGATCCTTCCATATGGCAAGTCCATGCTGTAGCCACTTGCACCAGGCATCATGGCTTTCCTGAAACTCGTTCTGGGAAACAAAGAGGGATAGACCTGCACACCATGTTGTTTCCCCAAAGCAATCATGTCTTCAATGGGCATATCATGTGCCAATGTCATGAGCTGAGAAGGCGTAACCAAATCAATCAATCCTTCTTTGATCCATGCATTGATGTCAAGCCCGGCCAAATAACAGGCAGCGGTAGAAGGAGGCACCCTCACAAAAAGATGCATGGGTCTTCCCTTTTGTTTTGCCAGCAGATTCAGTCTGTTGCGCATTTTGCGCACCAACGCCGTCATCAGTTTCATTCCTTCCTCATTCTTCTCCCTTGGAAAAAAAACCTGTACCCGGTTAAAGTCTAACTCAAATCCATCGATGATGTCTTGGTGAAGCAGAATGGCCTCTTCGAAAACAGCGTAGCGAAAATCACGCACTTCCTTGTTTGTGTAATCAAAAAGATTTCCATAATCCTTGCTGAAAGCAAGAGGACTTTTTCCAATTTTCAGCCTTTCTCCGTTCTCGATCCAAAATTTTCCTGTGAGTGGATAATTGTAAGGATCGGTCATGAAGTGACTGTCATTCATGCGTAAGCTGGGCATGAAGCGCATGCCATTTCGCTTTGCTTCCTTACCTGCTATGAGAACCGCATTCATCCCAGCGGCAATGCAACTTCTGGCATTGTTGATCCTTGCAGCCCAATTGGAGTCTTTCAGTTCATAACTGGTCTGTCTCCATCCATGAGGGCTTGCTACTTTTGTATTGTAATACAAAACATCGCTTCCGGCCCCGATGCTGAATGTATAGGTATTGATGCCCAGCGCGGCATGTGCCGACACATTCAACTCGAGCAATTGCTTGGCTTTGATTGGATCCGGACTCAGGAATGCAAAATCGCCATCCTCATTGAAGACAATACCAAAATCAACCGTTGAATGATTTGTTTTTCTCGTTTGAGCAATACTCGCATCTATCATAAAAATGCAAACAATTCCAAACAGCCAATACCATTTGAAGGAAGCCTTCCTCATGCGTAATTCTATGATAGGTCGATTGTTGACAAACATTATGCTTGGATTTTAGGCTTTACCTTATAAAGAATAAAAGCGCAGAGCAACATGGTGACTCCGGCAAATTGATAGATATGAGACAGATCAACTTTTGCATCACGCAACATCCCTCCTGCATACAAGGCGAGTCCGCCAACAATACAGCTGAACATGTTCAGGATACCGTATCCCGTTGCCCTGTAACGATCATCAACAATCATGCATAAAATGGGCATCATGTTGGAATCTGAAAATGCCCTTGTAAATGCATAGACCACAAAAAATACAATAGCGGCTGGCAGCAGAGAGGTTGTGCTCGCCATAAAAATAAAAGGTGCTGCCACAACAAGTCCGATCACAGGAACCAGTACTCTTGCCCTTTCATTCTTCTTACTCCACCGGTCTGCAAGAATGCCACCCACAATCACCCCTGCCAGTGATGCTGGGTAGAGGTATCCGGTAGCGTAGAGTCCGGCCACAGTTTGTGACAGGTTAAAGTGTTCTTTGTAATACGTAGGCAGCCAACCCATCACCAACCAACTCACCACTCCCAACAAACTCCAAAAAATCAATGCCATGTTAAAAGAACGGTTGCCAAACATTCGTGCTACTGCCTCCATGAAGTTGACTTCCTTTTTGGCAGTTGAACTTTCATCAATTGATTGTTGCTTGGGATCCTTGAGCACGGTTACCAAAATGATGGAATAGATCATGCCAAAAACTCCTAATACTGTAAATGAAGTAGTCCATGCAAATTCTTCAGCAATCCATCCACCTACAAAGCCAAGGCTTTGCCCGGCCATGATGCCTGCCATGTGGATGCCCGTTGCCAGTGACCTGGTTTTTGTTCCGTGATAATCTGCAATCAAAGCCAGGGCTGCGGGAATATAACAGGCCTCACTGATTCCCATCAGCGCGCGGGTAAGCAAGAGTTCATTGAATGTTTCTGCATGTGCAGTCATCCAGGTAACGCCTGACCATACAAACAAACTGACAAGAATCACCCTGCTCCTGTTGAACTTATCGGCAATGTAACCAGCAAAGGGGCTGAGCAATCCGTATACCCATAAAAAAACAGAAGAGAGCAAGCCAAACTGCGCCTCGGTCATCGGAATCTCCTGCAGGATGGATGATCGCATAGTGGTGATCATTGTCCTGTCAAGATAATTCAACGAGGCTACCACACAGAGCAGCGCAACTGTCATCCATGCCCTTCCCAGGTTTTGTTTTATGTTTGTCATGGCCATCGTTATTTTTTTATGCCAACAATTTTGTTTGTGCGAATGCCGGGCTTGATCTCTCCACTGATGTATAACCAATAGCCTTCCCAGAGCACCGTTGGCAAGGTGACCCTTGCATCAAATTGCATTTCAGCTCCCAAAAAAGACCAGGTTTTTGTATCTGTTGAGTAGGTGAAAACTTTACGATCAATGCCAGGATGGGTAACAGGATCCTTGTGCAAGGCTCTCTCAGCATCCACCCCTCCCCAAAAAATAAAACTGCCATCAGACAGCACCGGCACTGGATTGGCAGAAGCAGTAGCAGCACGAGGCATCATGGGCAGCAGCTCCCAATTCCCCAACCATTGTCCGTTTTGTTTGGTGGGAGTATATCGAAACGCGTCTTGCAACATTTTTCGCTCTGGCTTTCCGAGGTGGTCTACGCCAGCCATCTCACCACTAAACAAATAGAAGCTGCCGCCGAATGATCCGGCAACAGGCTGGGTTCTTCCAGCACCGGGCCAGGTAGGCAATGCGACCCAACCAGCAGAGATGTCTTCAAGGTCAAGCAAATAAATCCCATTTAAAGGAGTCCCGGTGAATGCACTGGTTCCTCCTGCAACAATGATCATGTGATCTACCAATGCGCCTGCCATATTGGCCAGCGGCACTGGCAACGCAGGATAAGACTTGTATGCAAAATCCTTTCCAGTCCAATTCATACCAGTCACTGCTTTATGAAAATCTTTTTCATCATTTCCTCCAACAAGAATAATTTCATTTTTATACTCAATGGATACCCCATAGGCAAGAGGGCTTTGCATTTTGATGTCAAGCTTTATCCATTCCTTTCCTTCGGAGAACCAATAGATATCATCATACCATTTTTTCTTTCCTCCTTCCCATGGCTTTTTCTCCGGAAAATTAGCACCCCCCATGCAAAACAATTGTCCGTTGCTTTGGCCAGCGAACATCCCTGCCATTCCTTCGGTGTTAGGCAGTGGAGAAAATGCTTTATACTCAGGCATTTGTTGTGATTTTGATGATGATGCAAATAGGATGAACAGTGTCAGTAAAATTGGCCAATATTGAACTATCTTTTTCATTTTGTACAATGCATTATAATTTGATTTTTAAAACAGCACCAGGGCCTGGCTCATTTGATCCACCGGTAACAATCAGGGTTTGATCATCCAAAAAATAAACATTACTTGTGCATGCAAGGCCCGTATCAATGGATTCCATCAGGATTCCTGCAGTTGATACCAACTGAACAGCTGCCATTCCATAATGCGCAATGGCCATGACACCCTGGCTGTTCATGGCTATACCATCAGGTAAATTTTCAATTGGATTACCGGAGGGATTTTGTGGAAGATCAATGAAAACCTCAACATCACCAACAGGTTTGCCTTCATCATTCAATGGAATACGGATGATCCTGTTCTGGTAACTTTCCGCAACAAACAAGTTTTTCTTGTCAACTGAAAGCACCAGCCCATTGGGATAATCCAATCCCGAAGCGATCAGTATTTCATCGCCATTTTGTGCAATACAAAAAACAGCACCATGATGCCTTATGGAATCTGTGAAATAAAGATTACCATTATCATCCATCAAAAGATCATTGGGCACGTTTACTTTGATACCAGCACAGGTTTCGCCAGAAACAGCCCCAATCAAATGACCTTGTGGAGAAAATCGCAATACCTTTCCAAGTTTGCTGTCACAAACAAGGTGTTCTCCATTGGCAAGAATGATCTGGCCGTTGGGACAAGATGATTTCGCCCATACAAGCATTTCCCCATTGGCATTCAACTGCATGATGTTCTCTCCGGAAAGCATGGTAAAGTAGATGTTGCCATAATGATCAACCGCCGGACCTTCTGTATAAAAGTCCACCGCAGCCATCGTGGTCAGTGTGTGTTTCGCCTTCAACATGATGCACTGATTTCTTCAAAGGGATACAAGGGAACCCTTCGGTTATCGTAATGAAACAAGGTCATGTCTGCAGCAGTTACCCCTGGTGTGTTGACCTGCACAATGGAAGGACAAACATCCTTGTAAGCCGCAATGGGGGCGTTCACGCCTTTGGCCACAATGGCATCAAAATCCAGGGGATTGATGCCAAATGAGGTGAGTTGGCGTAGACTATATGGTGGCACCCTCAACGAAGTGAGCATGACCACATGATTTTTTTCTGTTTTTACAATGGCAATGGGTCCCATGTCAAAATGAACCTGTCCTCCATGTCTTGGAGTCGTTTCATCAAACGAACCCGGACCTTTGAATGCAAGTGTTACCAACCTGGTAGGGGTTGGAACACGATCAGGACGCTGTCCGATGTTCAGTTCAAACTTGTCTCCTATTGCATGGGCATTCGCCAATTGAACTGCGGCCGGATCAAATACACAATGGAAGACGTTTTCCTTTGCTTCATTCTCAAGTTGATCGAACAGGTAGACACTGTTGCCCGGAGAACCTCCTCCAACATTGTCACCCATGTCCAACAACAACATTGGTTTAGGCATTTGGTCCCAAGTAGACACAATTGTCTTGATATTATTTTTTATGCCATTGAAGGCTGATCGGTTGCAGAAGATATGGTCAGTAAGTTTGTCGAGGACGGCCTCTCCGGCTGCCAAATCTCCATCTGCAATCACGATGACAGAAGATCCCATTTCTTTGACATCTGCGTAGGGGAAACCCAATACAATGCTTGTTGAAAGGATGTTTTCCTTGCTCAAAGCATCTTTGGCCATGTCATGCAATTCCTTGCAGGGATTTTTTTCTGTCAACTGTTGTTCAATGCTGATGGCCAATGGAAGTGAGGCAAACAATTGGACAGGTTTAATCCTGCCCAACAAGGTATCAGCCATGATCATCCCTGCCTCTTTACCAACAGTCCGCTGATCCACATGTGGATTGGTTTTGTAGGCCACCAAAGCATTGGTTGCGTCAATCATCGCCTGACTGAGATTTGCATGGGGATCGATGGTTCCAATGATCGGCACGTCTTTGCCAACCATTTCTCTTAGCCGGCCAAGCCAATGCCCATCCATGTCTGGGTATGCTTCACAAACGCCTGCTCCATGTGGAACGACAAGGCAACCATCAACGGGCAATTGCCTCTTCAACTCACCAAACATCTCATTCATGAGGTGTTCAAAAGCATCCTTGCACACAGTACCACCCGGCGTTGCTTCCGCATACATGATAGGGACGAGCTGGATATCCGCCTCTTTCATTGCTTCAATCATGCCGCCAACCTCATGATAGGCATGGCTGTACTCCGCAATAATATCCTCACCAAAATGCCAATGTCCATTACGGAATTGATCCAGTCTGGTTACTCCTTCTGCGAAGGTGTTGGATTCATGTACGATGCCAAGCAATGCCACCCTCATGATCAGGTATTTGGAGAATAAGCGATCGCATCGACTTCAAATTTGAGCAAAGTGCCCAGACAGCCCATGATTGTTGTTCTAGCAGGGAAGGGCTCCTTGAAATATTCACGATAAATCTGGTTGAACTCCGCAAGGTCTTCTTGCTTGTTGACATAATTTCTCACTTGTACAACATCAGCAAACCCCAGGCCTGCACCGGCAAGAATCTTGCCGAGATTGTCAAATGATCTTCTGCACTCCTCGGCGAAACTGTCTTCCACAATCTTACCCTCATCATCCACAGAAGCCTGGCCGGAGATGAATACAAAATTACCTGCCCTTATCGCGGGCGAAAATGGCAAGTGGCTTTTGGGCACACCTGAACCTGTTATCACTTCAATATTTTTCATTTGATTCTTTTTTGTTATTTGCTGGGCATAAAACTTTCAATCCTTTGAATTCTTCTCATCAATTCCTCATCAGACCAGGACAATTCAGGTGAAAGCAAGGGTGCTTTTGCGGTGCCGATATCAATGCCATATCTTAACTGCATTCCACGCTCAAAGAAAGTCCAGATACAAGGAAGAATCTCCAGAATCAGTTCCTGGAATTCAAGCATGAAATCCATCCCAAGTTTTACATTGCCATTCAGGAATTCTCTTCTTACATATTGACAAACAGGACCAAACAAATTATATGTTGAACCAATGGCTCCCACTGTTCCGCAGACTGCTGCTTGGCACATGAGTTCATCAGCTCCGCTGAACAATTTCCAAACCCCTTTGGATTTGATGTTGATGGCACTGATTTCCAACAGGCTTCCTGTTGTCAGTTTCAATCCTTTTACATTGGGAATCTCCAGGAGTTGTTTGATCATGTCATCGGTCATTGGAGAGTTACCGATTTGATAGGGGAAAAAAGGAAGTGTTGTTGCATTGGCAATTTTCTTGTAATGCTCGAGACCCATGGCGGGTGAGGTTGCGTAGTAAATGGGGCCAACCGAAGAAATGCCATCAGCACCATGTGCTGCAGCATGTTGTGCCAATCGCACAGACTCATCAGTGCTCAATGCGCCAACCTGAACAATGACGGGTAAACGCTTGTTCGTTATCTCAAGTGAAAGTTTTGCAATATGTTTTCTTTCCTCCTCAGCGTAAAGAAATCCCTGGCCAGTAGAACCCAACAGATAGATGCCATCAAGTTGCTGTGCAACAATGAGTTCAATGATTTTTTCCAGTTCTTTTTCATTGACCTTTCCCTCACTGGTCACAGGTGTCAATAGTGCTGGCCAAAGGCCTTTCAAATCTACAGATCCGGTTGTTGTTGACATGGTATTTGATTTTATGATTGTATTTTTTCGATGGCAGCTTTCATCTCATTTGCAGAGATGGTCGCTATTGTTGGTAGTCCAAAATGAGTTTCGACGGATAACATATCCTTGAAGCCGCTTCCTGTAATGAGGCAAACAATGTTGTCTTCAGGATTAACCTCATTCAAATCAACAGCAGCTGCCAATCCTGCAAGTGCAACAGCTCCGGCAGGCTCAGAAAAAATTCCTTCCTGTTGTGCGAGTTTTTTCTGCAGTTCAAAAACGATTTTGTCTGTTACTGTATATCCATTGCCACCCAATGCCCTGCATTCCATGATCACTTCATTGCCATCCAGAATATTCGGAACCTGCAAGCCGCTTATTTTTGTAGTGGCTCCGGGAATATCAGCCGCATGTTGACTTCCGTTTCTAAGGGAAGAGGCAATGGTATCGTTTCCTTCTGGTTGAACACAATGCACGCTTGGCTTCTTTTGCACTTCATTTTTCTCCGCAAATATGTTCGCCCCTCTTGCCAATGCCAAAGTGAGACCACCACCACCAGCAGGTGAAAAAACATGGTCAACATCCATTGCTTGCATCAATTCATACATGATCGTTTGAACACCCTGCATCCCTTCCGGGCAATATACAAATGCACTTACCGGTAATGGGATACCAAGAGATTGTGTAAGCACATCCAATTGGCCAAAAACCGCATTGGTCACTTCAGTATTTTTTCCAAAGCCCTCAACCATGATGGTATGGGCACCATAGAGTTGCATCTGCCTGATTTTTGGAACAGGAGCGCCATCAACAATAATCAATACACAGTGCATGCCTGCTGCTGCACAATAGGCTGACAAAGCTGCACCAGTATTTCCACTCGATGTGGCAATGCACAGATGTTGACCTCTGCTTTTCATGTGCGCGATAAAAGCTGCAGCAAACCTGTCTTTGTATGACCCTGATGGATTAAGGTTTTCCAGCTTGAAGTAGAGGTTCTTCAACCCCATGGCTGGTCCTATGGCTTTCGATTTCACCAATGGCGTATTTCCCTCTCCAAGAGAAATCCTGAATTCTTCAGCCATCGGATGCATCAATTCATTAAACTGCCACATATCAGAATTCTTTAGGGAATTGTGCTTTTTTCAATTGATAACTGTTCATGCTGGTCGTAAAACCACCATCGATGGTGATAGAAGTTCCAGTCATGAAAGAAGCCTGATCAGATGAAAGCCAAAAAATACCATTCGCTATATCCTTGGGAGAACCAGGGCTTTTCAGCGGTGTAGCATCATTTAAATAGGCACCAAGGTGGTCTGCCATGCTTTCCCCTTCAGTATCGGTATAATCCCTGCTCAGCTCAGTGTCAATGAATCCAGGCTTGACGGTAAGGACCCTGATGCCACTTCTTCCATACGTGATGGCAAGTTCACGCGTCAGTGCTTCAATGCCTCCTTTTGCGGCGATGTAAGCAGGACTTGTTCCAGCTGGCCTGTCAGACATCATGCTTGAGATGTTGATGATAACACCAGGCTGTTTGATCTGCTCCATGGCAGCAGCAGCATGTTTCGCCAAAAAGGCAGGAGCAGTAAGACAGACCCTGATTGTTTTTTCCCATGTATCATGCTGCATGTTGCGCATCGTGCCGATGGTTCTCCAGGCAGCATTGTTGACCAAGACATCTATCCTGCCAAACCTGCCCATGCAATCATCCACTACCTGGATTAAAAATGATGGCTCCACAAGGTCTCCGGCACAAACAAGTTGTTCAACGTCATATGAAGATGCAATTGTCGATACAACAAGCGAAAGCGCCTCCTGGTCAATGTCTACAAGGACCAGATGATAACCCTCCTGGGCAAAGCGAATCGCTGTTTCCCTGCCGATTCCATTGCCTGCTCCGGTAACAATTACAACTTTATTAGCATGCATTTAGGCATTTGTTTATAAGTTAATGGGCAATATGCCTCCAAGCGAATCCCCGGTCTTGACCCTGGCATCAACACGCAGGAACAATACCATACCTGAAATATCAGCGCATACTTTTGTTTGATTTCCCGTTCCCAGGTGATGAATAGCACCCCAATGCTCACCTGCTTCAATCATTTGTCCAAGCTTAACTGCCGGTACAAATATTCCTTCTGCTGGTGAAGGCATCTTGGCCTGCAGATGCCCTTGCTGAGGAGTCGGGTCTTCCACGATATGTTCAGGCGCTCTATAGTCTTCTTGTGCTTTATCTATCATCCCCAATGTATCTAAAACACCAATACAACCAGTGGTATATGCATCAATTATTTCATTCCTTGCAGCAATGCCTCCTCCATATTCAACATAGATGGCAGGTATATTATGATCCCTTGCAACGGACAAGGTTCTGCCATTGGGAGCATGGTCAGTGCCCCAGATGATGGGCAGTCCAAATGCCTTTGCCATCGCTCTTTGCTGCTCTAGTACATTGTTATCAGGATGCAGCATATAGCCTGCAAGCGGATAGATATCGAACAATTTCCCACCATTGTGCATGTCGATCAGATAATCTGATTGCCTGATGATAGTACTGATGTTTGCTGCATCCATTTCGGTGACAGAACCTTGAGCGTCTCCAGGGCATACCCTTGCAAGATCCAAGCCGTCAGCACCATGACGAGTCCCGTTGGCAACGGCTGTAGTATTGACAATGGGAACAATCGTCACCTTGCCTTTTTTCAATTCTTTCGATACAATGCTGATCAAATGGGTGGCAGCGATGATGGGCTCATGCTCGTCTCCATGCACACCGGCTATGATGAGGACTGAAGGTCCTTCGCAGCCAGCATCAATGGTGTGGGGAGATTGCATCTTTGAAAAGGTATTACCAGAAATATCAAGGCACGACAGGACATGCCCGTCGTGCCTTGAAGATAATCATTAGAACGCAGGATATCCTGGTGTTTGTTCAAGCAATTTATTGTTGGTCAGTGTAGACCTATCTATTGGCCAAAGTACCTTGTATGCTTCGGTCGCTTTTATATTTGTATACTTGAAAACATACGTATCGCCGAAACGCCTAAGGTCCAACCAGCGCTTTCCTTCCATGATGAATTCCAGATAACGCTCCTTAAGGATGGCCTCTTTTGCATCAGCATCACCTGCCTGTCTTGGGAATGCATCGGTGGCCGCAACATAGGCTGCTCCATAGGCTCGGGATCTGACAAGGTTGATTTCTGTTGCAGGACTTTCACCCAACAAAACCTTGGCTTCCGCCAACATCAAGAGGAGGTCGGCAAAACGGTAAATGATATAATCATTGGTGTAGTTGCGAACACCTGCACTTTGTTCCCCCTTGTACTTGCTGCCAAATACACCTGCCAGGGTATAGGTTGTTCCGGTCAACCTGTAACAAGGCTGAATGGATGCCCATTTTCTGGAATCCCTGTCATTGAACCGCCTGAACGTTGACATCATCATTGGGAAATAATAAGTACCACCCCAGTTGTCTGTAACAACATCAAATTTTCTTTTGGCAATTGAATCATGGAAGTTGATGAGCAGACCTGTTTGGGGGACAAAATTGATAATGGGCAAGGTTGCCTCATTCAACAAATGACGGCTTGCAAATATCACTTCACTGTTGCCCTTTGAAGTGGTAGCAAAAATATTGACAAATGAAGCCTGAAGGGATGCGGCGCCATTGGCCTGCACGTCCAACAAAGCAGTCTTGGCAACTGTTGCATCTGCGGTGCCACCACCCTTCTGTGCTGTCCACAGATAAACATTGCCCTTCAGCATCAAGGTTGCATTCTTTGACCAAAAGCTTTTTGTATTCCTGTAGGTATAGTTCGTTCCAAAAGCCGTGAGGGATTTTTCAATGTCATCCTTGATCAGTTTCATCAACTCCGCCTCTGGAGCAGCGGCCTTGGCAAGATTCGAGATGTCAATGGCAGCAGTCGGTTCGGTTTGGATGATGGCCTTCCCCCATGCCATGTGCATTTGAAAATAGTAGAAAGCCCTCATGCCATGCGCAATTCCAAGGTAGTATCCCTTGTTGGCGGCAGTGGTAACGTTGGTGGTATTGAGTTTGGAGATGAGCAGGTTCAATTGGTTGATGTTGGCGTAAAAACCACCGAAATCACCGACACCCGGCGCATCCAATCCCAAGGTATTGTTCCACATCCTTTCATTGCCTGCAGTGGACTCGCCGGTGAAAGAGGTGCTGGTTCCTGGATCGGTGCCCTGGATATCAGCCCTGAGTTCGCCCAAGAACAGAAAACGCTGTACATGTGTCCTGAACCTGGCGTGGACACCATTCACAAATGCATCAACCTGTTCAGGTGTTTTCCAAAAATTACCTTCACCAACACTGCTGATGGGAGCAAGATCAAGCTGCTTGCTGCATGAACTGATGAGGATCAACATTCCAATTGCGATGGAAAGCAAGTTGATTTTATTTTTCATGTTATCTCTTTTAAACATTTATATATGTATTGTTTGCCTTAATTAGAATGCTACCTCGATACCCAGTACAAAAGACCTGGGCACTGGATACAAACCGTTGTAATAACCGGTGATGGAACCACCCGAAACAGGAGGTTCAGGCGTTGGTCCTGTGAACTTGGTCATGTAAAACAGGTTGGAACCACTGACATATGCCCTGCCCCTGGAGAGGAATTTTGTTTTAGAAAGCAAATTTCTGGGGAGTTCATAAGACAGTGTAACCTCCCTTCCCGCAAGATAGTCCCCCTTTTCATACATGTTTGAATTGTTGCTGTTGATGTTTGTTCCTGCATTGTTGATGCGGGTATAATTTTTCTTTCCTGTTGGTGCAGCAACCTGATCTGCATAGTATACTTTGGGAATGTCTGTATTGGTATTGGTCGGTGACCAAGCCCTTTTCTGGTCTACAAAGTAGTTGAAAGTTCCCTGGAAGTTGCCCAATGTTCTTGCGAAAAGGTCATTGTAGATCGTATGTCCTGTTGCAAACTCAAATCTTGTATAGAGTGAGAATCCTTTATAGCTCAAATTGATGGAGAAACCACCAGTCCATTTGGGATAGATATTTCCTACATTGATCTGGTCCCTTGAGTCGATGGTATCGTTCTTGTCCACGTCCAACCAATTTACATCACCAGGAGTGATCTTGCCGGTACCAGGACGATTAGGACCACCGATGAGGGCCACCTGATCCCACCTGTTTCCAGCCACTTTGGCCACTTCAGCAGCATCCGTGAAAATGGACAATTGCTTGAATGCATAGAGATCACCCAATTGCTTGCCTTCTTGCAAACCTCCAACCCAGATTACCTTTCCGGTAGCAGGATCATAAATTTGCAAACCGCCCTGACGGTTCAACTCATTACCGTTGAAAGGAAGTTTTACAATTTTATTTTTTACAAACGATGCATTTGCACTCAAATCCAATTTAAGTCCGCCCGGAGCATTGAGCACGGTTCCGTTGACTGTAAACTCATAGCCCTGGTTTTGGTATGACCCAAGATTTGTTTTCACGGAACTGAAACCGGTATAACTGGGAAGTGCCAGATTCGTGAGCAAATCTGTTGTTATGCGGTCATAGTAATCAAACAAAAAGGTTACTCTGTTTCCGAAGAGTCCAAGATCAAGACCAAGATCTGTGGTCTTGCTCTTTTCCCACCTGAGGTCTTCGTTCGTGATTCCAGTATACAAAAATCCTCCATTGTTGTTGTAAAGTGCTTGTGCACCGTATGCACCCTGCACCTCGTAACGACCCAAACCAGCAACATTTCCATTCTGACCATAGCTGATGCGTGGCTTGAGGGTAGTGATCACATTTGAAAGGGAGCTGTTCTTGAAGAACTTTTCACGGTGAAGGTTCCAACCGGCACTCATACCCGGGAAGAAACCAAACCTGTTCTTCTCTGCAAGACTGGAAACACCATCACGGCGAAATACAGCAGAAAGCAGAAAACGTTGATCATAGTCATAGGTCAACCTGCCAAAAGTAGAAGCAATGGCATATTCTGATCTTGTTGAGTAGTTGCTTCCCGCAGCAAAGGCAGTGGCTGCATTTACAGTAGCCACCTCGTCTGTAGGAGCCAGGGTTCCGGCAACCTGCATATCAAAGGCTCTTGTATTAAAAAACTCGCTGCCTACCATGGCATTGACGTTATGTAATTTGCCAAACGTTTTGGTATAGTTGATGATGGCATTGTACTGTGCCTGGAAAGCCCTGGAGAAATTGGCCGAAGACGGCCTTGTTGTATTGTTGTATGTAGCAGGATTGGAGAAAATAGTGGTGTACAATTGAGTAGCCTTGGTAAAGGTCTCATCAAGGTTTTCATACAAATAAGCCGAACCAGTTGCCTTGATATAAAGATCCTTGGTCAGGTCCCACTTCACTGAAGCAGAAGCAGTAACCCTGTTCACTTCATTGGTTCGTTTGTTTTTTTCTAACCAATACTGGGGATTACCGTCAGAGATAGAATTACCCGGATTGGGAATTGTTTTTGCTGAATCAATCCATGGATTGAATGTTGGCCATATGGCACGGGCCCTGTAGAAAGTATTGCTCTCTGCAGTCAGGGTGCCGTATTGGGCAGATGTTGACATGTTAACGGCAGAGCTGACTTCAACATTGGGTTTCACTTTGTAAGACCCGTTTAAGTCAGCAGAAAAACGTTTGTAACTGGAACCGATGACAACACCATCTTCATTGTAATAATTAAAGCTCGCGTAATATTTTCCTTTGTCATTGCCACCAGACATGTTCACGAAATGATCATTTGTTTTGGTATTCCTGAATACAATATCGTCCATCTCTCCGCCATGGTCCTTGAAAATAATGGTTCCACCGTATGGATCGGAAACAGTATCCCATCCCTGACTGAGAAGATTGGCGTTGGCAGCAGAATATTGCTGTATGTCAAATGAGGCAAGATCAGCAGGTGCTGTAAGCAGTCCATATCCACGGGATGAATTTACCTGGGCCAGGGTTCTTCCTGAATTGAAATTACCCAACCTGTTGTAATAAATGAAATCCCTGGCATTCATGTATTCATATCCCTGCCTGTTCCTGTTGTATCCAGCCGTGTATTTGTATGAAACCTGCGATGTGCCTACTTTACCCTGTTTAGTGGTGATGAGAATTACACCATTGTTGGCACGGGCACCATAAATGGCGGTTGCAGCAGCGTCCTTCAACAATTCAACCGATTCAATGTCTTGTGCAGCGATATCATTGAATGCCCGGATGATTCCATCCACTACGACCAATGGCGATCCGGGGTTGTTGATGGAAGCGCCACCCCTGAGGAGAATCAATGGAGAAGCACCTGGTGAACCCGTAGAATTCACCACTTGCAAACCGGAGATGGTTCCTTGCAATGCCCCGCCAATGTTGGAACGTGGAGTTGAGGCCAATACCTCTTGATTGAGTTTTGCAATGGAGCTGGTTACATTTTTCCTGGATTGGGTTCCGTATCCAACCACAACAACCTCACCCAATTTTGCTGCATCTGAGCTCAATTGAATGTCTAAGCTTTCGGAAGAGCCAATCTTTATTTCCTGAGACTGGTAGCCAACAAATGAAATGACAATTGTCTCACCCTTGGCAGCATCAATAGAAAAAGAACCATTGGCTGCTGTTTGGGTGCCGGCTGTTTTGCCTTTAATCGACACAGTTACTCCTGAGAGTGGGAACTTGTCTTCTGAGGCAACCACGCGGCCCGAAATCTTGTTGGACTGTGCCAATGATGTACCTACAAGCAGCATGAAAAAAAAGAGGAACGAAAGGGATTTTCTCATATTTAAAATTTAAATTGAACTTTATCCTAGATTTGCACAACAGACATTTGATATGTCGTACATATAACAATATTAAGGATTAAAATCAAACTTTAACATTTTTTCACATAAATTATTCTTGCCATTTTCAATGTTGAAAAAAGGCATTGATTATTCAAACCCAAAACAAGAATGCCTATTTCCAGACTGAATCCGGCCAGTGCGTTATCCCAGGTTGATAAAATAGAAAGGCAGTTAGAGGAGTTTTTTCGCAACGAAAACTTTGAGCCAGGAGACGCCATTCCCAAAGAAATGGATCTTGCTGAGGCAATGGGTGTAAGCAGGACGGCGATCAGGGAGGCCATTTCAAGGTTCAGGATGCTGGGCATCATAGAATCAAGGAAAAACAGGGGCATGATCATCACGAGGCCGGATTTTCTGTTGAACATGCACAGGGTAATGGACCCTAAGTTGCTCGATGGAGAGACAATGAAAGAGATCTTTGAGATGAGGCTGGTGATTGAAATGGGCATCGGAGATCTACTTTTCCTGCGAAAAACGGAAGAAAGCCTTTTGAAGCTAGAGGAAATCGTGCTGAATGAGGAAAAAACAAACAACAGGATTGATAGGCTGAAATACGATGTGGAATTCCACTCCATGCTTTATAAAATCTCTGGGAACAAGACCATCCTGCGTTTTCAAAAAATGCTGTTGCCCATTTTTGATTACGTAGACAGCGGCCTGAGTTCCAGGCAACGCAACATGAAGAAAGCCGGGAGTATTTCTCACCGTGATTTATTGGATGAACTAAGGACCGGAAGCCCTGAAGGATTCAGGACCAAAATGCATACCCACCTCCTCTACTATTTGCAGAAAATATAATTTATATATGTAATACATATATCTATATTTTCTAAACAGAGCCCATGTTAAATAAAAAACTCAAGGGTGTGGTGATTGCCATGCCAACCCCCCTGTTGGAAAATGAAGACATAGACACAAAATCATTGTGTGCATTGATTGACCATACCATTGGGAATGGTGCAGATGCCATCATGATGTTGGGTACCATTGGTGAGGGGGTTGCTTTGTTAGATGATCAAAGGGAATTGTTGGTAGAAACCACAGTTGCGCAAGTTGCAGGAAGAATTCCAGTACTCGCAACAGTATCATCTGCATCAACAAGAAAGACGATCGAAAACGCTAAGTCACTTGAAAAATCGGGTGTAGACTTTCTGGTGTCAACACCGGCCTACTACAACAAGTTTCCAGATCCACAAAGCCATATAGATCACATTCAACGTATTGCAGATGCAACAGCGCTTCCATTGATATTTTACAATGCTCCAGGATTTACGGGGAACTCCCTTGATGCGGACACCATTGAGAAAATTCTCAACTTGGATCGGGTGGCCGGCATCAAAGACTCCAGCTGCAATTTCAGCATGTTTGCAGAGCTCCTCAGGCGCTATCCCAACAAAGATTCCAGACCTGGCACCATCATGCAGGGAGATGAGTCGGTATTTGATGCGAGCCTGATGATGGGAGCAGATGGTGTTGTTTCAGGTGGTGGCGTGATGTACGTGAGTCTTTTAAGGGAGCTGTGCGATGCAGGCCTTGCAAAACATCTCGATGCATCCATCAACCTCCAGGTTGCATTTTCAAAAAAATTAATGGAGATCCTGCTTCCCAACCCCCAAAGGAACTGGCTCTACAACATCAAACGTGAATTGGTTCGGCAGGGGATTATTACACAGCCTCATGTCACTTCCCCTTTTATGAACAACTGATATGGTAGGATGAATAAATATTTCTGCTCTTCATATCTATTGCTTATGTATAGATTGCAGACGCTGATGGCTAACACAATTCTTCAATTCAGTTTAAAAACACATTCGCATGAATAAATGTTATTATGCCTTTATACTTGCTTTTTTAGTGCCGGCTTGTATTGGCATTTTCCCTCAGGCCACCATTGCGCAATCCATATCAAATGAAAATAGGGATACGATCAATACGCAGTTTGGAAAAAAGACATCTACTGGTTTTTGGATCCATGAGAAAACAGCAGAACTAAACATTCCCCGCATGGGGCCCTTCATTCACTTGAACAAGGGCGCGATTGCAACCGTAGATACCAGCAATTTTCTGGTCAGTCATGATGAGGGAGCAACATGGAAGGCATTTCCTTTATTCAAAGACAGCAGCAAATTTTTTATCCGCCCTGAGAGGGCCTTGATCAAAACTAAAAAAGGGACCTTGATACTGGCATTTGCGAACGACAAGGAAAGGGCCAAATGGAATTGGAGCAAAGATACCCACGATTCACCTGAGGCGGAACTACCCACTTATGCGATGTACAGCAAAGACAATGGAAAGTCATGGAGCCAGCCACAAATGCTGCACAAGGATTGGACTGGAGCCATCCGGGATATCATTGAAACCAAGGATGGGCAGGTTGTTTTCAGCAGCATGATGATGCGCCACAATCCCGGGCATCACGCTGTTGTGACCTACAATAGCAGCAACGAAGGCAAGACCTGGACCAGAAGCAATATCATCGATCTGGGTGGTGTTGGCGATCATGATGGCGTGACAGAATCTACCCTTGAACAAATGGGGGATGGAAGCCTGAAGATGCTGCTCAGAACAAACTGGGGATACTTTTGGGAAACAACTTCCAACAACAAAGGGTTAACCTGGGAAAATGTGAAGTCGACACCCATAGATGCAAGCTCTTCTCCAGGAATATTAAAGCGACTGAAAAGTGGACGCCTTGTGCTTGTATGGAACAGGTATTACCCCCAGGGCAAAAAATCCTATCCACTCAGGGGCGGAGACTATAATTTTTCAGCAGCTCCGGTCAGCATGCACAGGGAAGAAATTTCCATCATGTTCTCTGATGATGGTAGGCATTGGAGCAAGCCTGTTGTGATTGGCAAAACCACTGAACCCAAAACGCAGATTGCCTATCCGTATCTGTTTGAAAAAAAACCAGGAGAACTCTGGATTTCATTTGCTTTCAGCAAGCTCAGGTTTTCATTGCAAGAAGAAGACTTCATCCAAAAGATCAAAGCACCCGTAATTGTCGGAAAAGCCCCGACGAATGAAGCAACATTGATCAGGCTTGCATCCGGCACCGTCAAAATGTTTTATATCAACAGACCAGGGAAGGCTGACAAGATGATGTCAATTTCATCAACAGACAATGGTGATAGCTGGCAGGAACCCATTGTTGAATTTGAATTGCCCGGTGAAGCATATTATGCCAATCAGGTCATGCAAGACCGCAACGGCACCATCCATTGTGTTTTCCATATTTTCAAGCCCGGACCTGTGGGATACAGGGGCAGGCATCTCGATCTCTGGTATACCAGCATGAAACCAGGTGGTACTTGGTCTCAACCAAAAATGATCAATGAAGGATATGTCGGATCCCTCAGGGGTTTTATCGAATTGAAAAATGGGAATTTCATCATCCCCATGACAGAATCCGATACAGCAAGGGCAAACAAACCCGGTAGTGGTATGGTTGATCATGGATTGTTTCAGGTGATGACCTTGAACTCAACAGACCTGGGTCAAACATGGACAAGGTCTTTAACGACTTTGAAAATTCCCATTGAAAGCAGCTGGGTGACCCGTTATGGAGCCATTGAACCGCATGCCATTGAAATGAATGATGGCAAAATCTGGATGTTGATCAGGACCAACAAAGGATTCCTCTATGAATCGTTTTCAGACAATGACGGAACCACTTGGTCAGCGCCAACACAATCTTCCTTCATCTCATCGGATTCACCTGCAAATACAGTAAGACTTGCAGATGGAAACATTATCCTGCTCTGGAACAGTAACCAGCGGTATGATGACAAAAGGAGTTATGCTGCAGGTGGAAGAGAAGTGCTTCATGCAGCGATTTCAAAAGACGACGGAAAAACATGGAACGGTTTTAGGGAGGTTATGACTACCATCAATAGCAAAACCCCTGTAACAAGAGGTGACCGTGGAACGGCCTATCCCTCCGCCATTGAACTTCCCAACGGGAATGTATTGATGGTATCAGGACAAGGCGATGATGCATCATTGGTCATGTTCAGCCCTGGTTGGTTGGAAGAAAAAAAACAGGAAGACCAGCTCGACAATCTTCAGCGATGGACCATGCATGGTTCGAATCCAGATGATGCGGTTTGGAATTTCCCCATGTTAAAAAAAGGTACGCTTGCAATCAAGGTGATGGCCAATTCAAACATTTCCATAGGATTGACAGATCATTTTTCAGTGGCATCTGATAGTTTGTCCATGAAGGTATCGCCCATTCATTTTACCATTGACAAAACAATTTCAACAGAAAAAGAAACAACAATTCGGGTAAGTTGGGATGCAGTAAATAATAAAGTTTCTGCGTCTGTTGATGGTAAAAAAATCAAACTTGTTTCATCCGACATCAGCAAAAACAATTTCGGATTGAACTACCTGAGGGTCACGTCTTTTTTGAACCATCCCATAAAAATCAGTTCAGTCCTGGTCGAAGGAAGTTAACCCTGAAGCACTTTTCACATCAAGATAAAGGCTTGCATTTTCATGCAACCTTAATGCGGTAGAGGGATACAATGCACTGATGTCAGCATTGATCGTATGGTCTACTGCCATTGCCTTGTTGATGCCCGGCACCACACAGAAAATGGATGCAGCCCTCATCAATGCAGGAACAGTAAGGGTGATGGCCATTCGGGGAACATCTTGAATGGATGCAAAACAACCATCATGCACTTGTTGCATCCTTGAGACATCATCC
>CAITQQ010000270.1 GCA_903894575.1 uncultured bacterium | reverse complement strand
CCACTTTTTTCTTGTCGATGATGCTGAGGCTCTTGTCGCTGAAGATGATAAACAGGATCAGCAAAAGTGCTCCAATCAACAGGTAGAAAAGGAAGCTGAAAACCCTGGCATCAATGTACAACATGGCAATCATCAGGGTGGAAAAAAGCCCCAAGCCAATGCTGATGGCTACTGGTGTTAAGAATTTGCTTTGCGCACCTGCTGGAGCATTGCCAATTTGCTGGCCTTCTGGATTGATCAGGTATTTGTCCTGGAAGGTCTTTTGAACAATTACACTCAGCAACATTGCAATGCCAGCAATTAAAAATGCCCATTTGAAATCAGCGGGGTTCCCAGTGTCTCCAAATGCCCCACAGAGAAAGGGCCCCAAAGCACCACCTACATTGATGCCCATGTAAAAAATGGTATAGGCCGGATCGATCCTGCGATCACCAGGCGTGTAAAGTTGGCCAACAAGAGAAGAAATATTGGGCTTGAAAAAACCATTGCCGGCAATCATGAAGCCCAGTCCGCTGAAAAAAAGGAAGGTCGACAAGGAGGCATTGGTGTCATACACTGATGCACAGAAAAACAGGATGAACTCACCCAGTGCCATCGTGAGGCCACCTGCAAGGATGGATCTTTTGTTGCCCCAATAGCGGTCAGCCATGAAGCCACCTACCAGGGGGGTCAGGTAACTCAGACTTGTATAGCTTCCATAAAGCTGGGAGGCTATGGTTTTGTCAAGCAGCAAGGCCTTGGTCATGAACAATATCAGGATGGCCCTCATGCCATAGTAGTTGAATCGCTCCCACATTTCAGTAGAAAAAAGAATATAAAGTCCTTTTGGATGTGATGTGTTTTGGTTGGTTGACATGTGTCTTTATTTGTTGATTTGCCTAAAATAAGCAATTTGTATCTTCGCAACGCTTTTCAGTATACATTAAAAATCAACCATGAATATATTGCTCTTGGGTTCTGGTGGAAGGGAACATGCCCTTGCCTGGAAAATCAAACAAAGTGCGCACTGCAGCCAACTCTTTATAGCCCCCGGAAACCCTGGAACAGCAGGCTTTGGTGAGAATGTAACGATCGCTACTGGCGATTTTGAAGCCATTGCCAGTTTCTGTAAACAGCAACACATTGGGATGGTAGTTGTCGGTCCTGAAGACCCATTGGTCAATGGAATCTATGATTATCTCAAGGCAGATCCCTCCTTGCCGGGCTTGATTGTTGTAGGGCCTTCAGCAGAAGCTGCAAAGCTCGAAGGAAGCAAGGCCTTTGCCAAAGCATTCATGGACCGCCAAGGCATACCCACGGCGGCTTACAGGGAATTCACTAAAGATAATTATGCGGAGGGCGTTGCCTATTTGAAGGCCCATTCATTGCCCATTGTGTTGAAAGCGGATGGATTGGCTGCCGGAAAAGGGGTTGTTATTGCACAGACACATGAAGAGGCCTTGTCCAATTTTGAGGAAATGATTGTCTCTGCTCGCTTTGGTGCCGCCAGTGAACGGGTGGTTGTAGAACAATTTCTGACGGGTGTTGAAATGAGTGTTTTTGCCCTGACCAACGGCAGCCAGTATGTCTTGTTGCCGGAAGCCAAAGACTACAAGCGGATTGGGGAAGGGGATACTGGCCTAAATACCGGTGGGATGGGAGCCGTCAGCCCGGTGCCCTTTGCACAGGGAGATTTCATGGATAAAGTGATTGAAAGGGTCGTCAAGCCTACCATCGCCGGCCTGGAAAAAGAGGGGCTGGTTTACCATGGATTCGTGTTTTTTGGCTTGATCAATGTTGCTGGAGAGCCTTATGTGATTGAATACAACTGCCGCATGGGTGATCCTGAAACTGAAGTGGTCATGCCAAGGCTTAAGTCTGACATCGTTGCACTTTTCAAGGCGATGGATGAAGGAGAATTGAATGAAACTGAAGTGGAGATTGACCCAAGGGCCGCTTCCACCGTGGTTTTGGTGAGTGGGGGCTATCCCGGAGACTTTGAAAAGGGTAAGCAAATAAAAGGGCTTGATGCGCCATTTTCATCCGATACGATCGTGTTTTATGCAGGAATAACAGGGCTTGTGGGCGATTTGCGTACCAATGGCGGAAGGGTGGCAGCCATCACTTCTTATGGCAAGGACATCAACGAAGCAGTTCAAAAATCATTGGATGCCATTAAGTCGATCGGCTATGACAGGATGAATTTTCGGAAAGACATTGGCTTTGAATTTCGGAACTGATTTTTTATCATCCTTGAATCTTATCGAAATAGATTTTCATCAAAATTCATGATTGTTTATTGGGTTATTTATTTGAACTTTGTAAAGCGCTAAAAATACAGCTAAATGGGACTTTTTACATGGTTTACACAGGATATTGCCATTGATCTTGGCACGGCCAACACACTGATCATTCACAACGATGAAATTGTGGTGAATGAGCCTTCGATTGTTGCGCTGGACAGGAACAATCCCAAGCATTTGCTTGCAGTGGGTAAAAAAGCCTTGTTGATGCATGAAAAGACCCACGAAAGCATACGAACGGTAAGGCCCCTGAGGGATGGAGTGATCGCAGATTTTAATGCTGCTGAATTGATGATCCGAGAGATGATCAAGTTGATTTATCCAAAGAAGCCACTTTTCCCCCCCAGCTGGAAAATGATGATTTGTATTCCATCCAGCATCACAGAAGTGGAAAAGAGGGCTGTTCGCGATAGTGCGGAGCAGGCTGGTGCAAAAGAAGTTTACTTGATTCATGAACCCATGGCAGCAGCCCTGGGTATAGGGATTGATGTGACGGAACCCATCGGAAACATGATCATCGACATTGGCGGTGGAACCACAGGCATCACCGTTATCGCACTTGCAGGCATTGTTTGTGACCAATCCATCAGGATTGCGGGTGATGAGTTTACTGCTGACATCATGGAGGCCCTGAGGCGGTACCACAGTTTGTTGATTGGTGAAAGAACTGCAGAGCAGATCAAGATACAGATTGGTGCTGCCATGAAAGACCTTGACACACCACCAGATGATATACCCGTGAATGGAAGGGATTTGGTTACAGGCATTCCCAAGCAGATCATGGTCAGCTATCAGGAAATTGCAGAGGCGCTTGATAAATCAATTTTCAAGATTGAAGAGGCCATTCTCAAGGCCCTGGAAACAACCCCTCCAGAGTTGGCTTCTGATATTTACAAGCGTGGACTCTACTTGACTGGAGGTGGCGCATTGTTGAGAGGCTTGGACAAGCGTCTGTCCCAAAAGATCAAGCTTCCTGTTCATATTGCCGAAGATCCACTGAAAAGCGTTGTGCGGGGAACCGGACTGGCTTTGAAGAATTACCATAACTTTCCTTTCATCATGCGTTAAGGATTGGAATAAAAAACTTTTAGGAGCAAGTCCTCCATGCGTAACGTCTTTTTATTTCTCAAGCGCTATTCTGTATTCATTTTCTTCCTTGTGCTGCAAGGATTGGCCCTTTCAATGTTGTTCAGTTACAACAGGTTCCATCAAACCATCTATGGCATGTTTTCCGATAAAGTTGCCGGAAACCTTAACAAACGCGTCAATAAAGTTGAGTCGTTCTTTACCCTGAGTGAACAAAATCAGGCACTGCGCAGGCAAAATGCAGCCTTACTATCCTACCTGCCTTCGGGGTCCGTCATCCCCGAAACATCATCCCAGCTTGTTGCTGATACGGTTAAAGTGGATTCATTGAAGTCATATCGCCAGTACCAATACTTTGATGCTAAAATCATTTCGAATTCAGTATTCCTGCAGCAGAACATTTTGGTTTTGCACAGAGGATCGGCACAGGGTATCGTACCCAACATGGCGGTTGTTGGAACGGATGGTTTGATAGGAACCGTTATCAGTGTCAGTGAGAACATGAGCATTGTGATGAGCTTGCTCCACAGACAATCAAAAGTGATTGCAGTACTCAAGAAGGGAAGTGGATTGGGGGAGGTGAGCTGGGATGGAAAAGATCCTCGCTTTCTGTTGCTTTCCAAGATTCCCAAAACCATTGTTGTGAAAAAAGGAGATACCGT
>CAITQQ010000269.1 GCA_903894575.1 uncultured bacterium | reverse complement strand
GGTGGGTTCAATGTAGAGGTCTGCCTCATTGCTTCCTCCGCCACTGACAATTTTGGTCGGATCCAGGTACTGAGTCAATTTTTTAAACCGCTTGTTGTTGATGATCCTGCCAAAGTCTTCACTCTTCATGGGATCTTCACCAAACATGGTCTTTACATTATCCCTGATCTTGGAGACCAGCTCCTCCTTGACGGCATTGTGCACCAATACATAGTCTGGTGCAACACAGGTTTGGCCTGCATTCATCAGCTTGCTCCACACAATTTTTTTGGCAGCATAGGCAATGTTGGCTGAGCGATCAACAATGCAAGGACTTTTGCCACCCAATTCAAGGGTAACCGGCACCAGTTTTTTGGCAGCCATCTCCATGATTTTCTGCCCAACGCCAGTGCTCCCTGTAAAAAACACATGGTCAAAACGCACCTGGTTCATCATGGCAGGAATCACTTCTCCTCCCACGCCCTGCACCACATGAACATAATCCTGGCTAAAAATGGAAGCGATGATTTTCTCTACCACCATTGCTGTATGGGCAGCTTCCTCAGAAGGTTTGATGATGGCGGTATTTCCCCCGGCGATGGCACTGATCAATGGGCCGATTGTCAGCAGAAAAGGATAATTCCATGGACCAATGATCAGCACAATGCCCAGCGGATCGCGGTAGATTTTGCTGGTGGAAGGGAAAAGCATCAGTGGTGTGGAAACCGACTGCGGCTTGGCCCATGCGTGCAGGTGCCTGATGGTAAAATCAATTTCTCTCAACAATTGGCCAATTTCTGAGCCAAAGGCTTCGTATGTTGACTTGCGGAGGTCTTTGTGAAGGGCTTCCGCTATTTCGGCTTCATGCAAAAGAATGGCTGCTTTGAGTTTTTTCAGCTGCTCAATCCTAAATCCTATCGGCCTGGTTGCTCCACTGTTGAACAGTTGAAGTTGGCTGGCAAATATTTCAGCAATGGAGAATTGATCCTCCCCAAACGAGGGCTGTATCGATTGTTGTTGAATGGTTGAATTCATGATGAGGTATAGATTGAAACAAACAATGGGTAAGATAGTTCATTTTTAGGCAGCTTGTGCCCGGCAGACTACCCTACAGCAATCATGCTGATTTCTACATTGACAGCCTTGGGCAATCCTTTCACGGCAACGGTCTCCCTGGCAGGATGATCCCCGGTAAAATATTCAGCATAGATGCCATTGACAGCAGCAAAAAGCGACATGTCGGTAAGGAAAATCGTTGTTTTTACCACAGCGGAAAAATCCAATCCTGCTGCTTCAAGAATGGCTGCCAGGTTCTTCATGACCTGATGGGTTTCGCCTTCAATATCGGTGGCATCGATATTGCCCGTGGCAGGATCGATGGCAATCTGACCGGAAATGTAGAGAAATCCATTGGCTTTTACAGATTGGTTGTATGGACCAATGGGTGCAGGGGCCTTATCTGTATTGATGATTTGCTTGCTCATGTTGATTTAATTTTGAATGACGAAGATAATTCCTTTCATGCAACCTATTTTTGCAAACAATGGCCAATGCTTCATCAACATACATCCTGCAGATCAATACAGCCTTCAATGAAGCAAGCATCGGTATTGGCCTCAATGGAGATTTGGTGGATGAAGCCATCAATACCGCCCAACAGGAACACGCAGGATTTCTGCAGCCAGCCATTCAGGAAAGCTGCAAACGCACAGGAATTGAGTTGAAAACATTGGCTGCTGTTTCGGTGATGAATGGACCCGGATCATATACAGGATTGAGGGTTGGTCTGGCAGCGGCAAAAGGGATTTGCTATGCCTTAAAGATTCCACTCATCTGTATCAATACCCTCGACTGGATAGCCTTTGGCAACCTCGCTGACAACATTGATTTGGTTTGCCCAATGATTGATGCCAGACGAATGGAAGTCTTTACAGGAGTCTATTCCAGACAAATGAACAGGATATTGGAGCCATCCGCCCTTGTACTGGATGAGCAAAGTTTTGCGGCGCAACTCACCGAGAAACGGATAGGTTTTGTGGGCAATGGAGCAGCCAAATGGAAAGATATTTGCCATCATTCAAATGCCTTTTTCCCTGCACCCTTGCACAACGCAGGTCATTTTGCAACAATGTCGCTGTCAGCCTACCAAAATAAGCAGTTCTTCGATTTGGCATATGC
>CAITQQ010000268.1 GCA_903894575.1 uncultured bacterium | reverse complement strand
GCCTCGTTGGTATAGCGCATGTGGTCTGCATAGCTGGTGACAAAGTTGGGCATGTTCATCGGGCTGGTGGTCGAGTAAATACCACTATAGGCCACTGATAATTTATTGCGCGTGCCTTTTTTAGTAGTGATCAAAATAACGCCATTACCTGCCTGAGAACCATAGATTGAAGCTGATGCGGCATCTTTCAACACAGACACTGATTCAACATCCTGCGGATTGACTGCGTCCAGGGCACCAATAACTCCATCGATAATAATCAAGGGACTGGAGCTGCTCAATGTACCTCTTCCCCTTACAATAATGGATGCGCCATCGGATCCTGGCTGGCCAGAACCTTGTTGTACAGAAACCCCCGAAAGCAATCCCGCCAGGGATGTTGAAAGGTTGGTGATGGGCCTGTCTTCAATTTGCTTGGCAGTAATGGTAGACACAGCACCAGTCAGGTTTACTTTTTTCTGGGTAGCATATCCTACCACTACAACAGACTCCATGCTCTCTTCAGTAGGATCAAGTTTGATGTTGATGGCTGACATGCCTTTCAACACAAGCGTTTCAATGCTACCAAACCCGACACTGGAAACAGATATGCGGTCACCAGCTTTTGCATTGATGGAAAAAGTTCCATCGGCATTGGATTTGGTGCCTGCCTTGGTTGAATTGTTTACAACAGACGCCCCTGAAACGGGTGTATTGTCTTTTGAAGAAACGACCACTCCCTTGTAAGCGGTTTGGGCAAAACCCAAGGACGAAATAAGCGTTGCCATAATGAATAGCAACAACATCCTGATCTTAATCAGTTGCATAAGTATTGGTTTGATGAATAAAAAATTAAGGGTGTAGGTTGATAACGGGCAACAAGTTAATCAAAAGTAATTGTTAAAAAAAACAAGAGACCAGATGCTACTTGCCAACTATTTTTTTATTTAAACAGCCCTGTATTTCCCTTTTCCCACAATGGCATCAATTGCCTGACAAGATCCGGAGCTGATGCAGCAATATTGTGCTGTTCTGCTGGATCAGAAAAATGATCATAGAGTTCAACAGTGGGTTCTTCCTTTCTGAAATATTTGGTCAGTCTGTACCGATTGGTCCTCAATGTGATTCCCCTATTGAAATAACCATAGGCAACTTCTTCCTCCTTGTTAGGCGTATTGTTGATCCTGCCGGTAAAACTTCTTCCATCCATTGCATAGGGCAAAGGCACATTACACCATTCCAACAAAGTCGGAAAAAGATCAACGCTTTCTATCACACTCCCTATTGCCCCTTTGGCATTTTGTTTTCCCGGCAATTTGATAATGAGCGGACTTCTCAATGAATATTCAAACAAGGTATGCTTACCCCATACACCATGATCTCCCAAATGCCACCCATGGTCGCCCCAAAGCACCACAATCGTATTTTTATCCAATCCATTTTTTTTGAGTTCATCCAAAACCTTTCCCACTTGTGCATCAACATAACTAACGGCGGCGTAATACGCATGAACCAGCTTTTTTGAATAGGCATCAGAGGTGGTTGTTTCTAGTGTGGGGTGCTCATCGCCTGATTTATAGCTATTGAATTCACTGTTGTTTTGCAGGCTGGCCAAAGAGATCCCATTCGGTGGTGTTTTGGATGTTGCCAGAGGCATGTCTTCCCTGTTGTAAAGTTTCCAATAAGCATCAGGAGCAGTGAAGGGCAGATGGGGTTTAAAAAATCCTACACCAAGAAAAAAAGGCTGGTCACTTTTGGAGCATTTTTTCAATTGTTCTATGGCCAGCGCTGCAGTCAAACCGTCTGGATAACCAGTATCATCCACATTACCCTTCTCGTATGGTGGCACTTTCCCGTTCATTGTTTGGCGGCTTTCCCCGCTGGCGTAACCGAAAAAAGCATCCCATCCGTCTTTCCATTTACCAGGATTAAACAGGAATTCATTCCAGCTATGGGGCAATTCCATTACATCACCGGGAGCTTCATCATAACCATATACACGCCCATCCACTGCATGGCTTATTTTCCCAATACCAACTGTATAGTAACCATTTCTCTTCAATTGGTGCACCAGGGATTCCGGCCTTGCTGATTCAGGTCTGCCAACCGTTTGCTTTTCAAATACATTGTTATTGATTTGCACACCATTTCTCGGCCTTAATCCGGTTAACAAAGCAGCGCGGGAAGCACCACAGGTAGGTACCTGAACATAATGATGGGTGAAATACATGCCCTGGGATGCGAGCCGATCAATATTCGGAGTCCTGACAATGCTATTCCCATATATACCCAGGTCAGGACGAAGATCATCAATAGCCAGAAAAAGTATATTCGGCCTATCCTCCTTCTTGGATATTCCTTTTCCAGACAGACTGAAAAGGGAGAGCAACAGCAAAAAATATTTCATGGTTGAAACTTAATAAATGAACCATCAATGCACAAGATCCTCTTCCAATTTTTCCAGAGATACCCCTTTTGTTTCAGGAACCTTGACAAAAACCCAAATCAGTTGAAGGGCCATCATTCCGGCAAAAAAAGCAAAAATGGGCCAAGGATTGTCTTTGAAAATTCCGTCTTCCGCATCTAAAAATAAAGGCGTGATCAAGGTGATCAATGCTGCAAACACCCAATGTACACTGGCACCGAAAGATTGCCCCAATGCCCTGATATGGTTGGGAAATATTTCAGCAATGAAAACCCAGATGACGGCCCCTTGTCCTATGGCATGCGATGCAATAAAAACAAGCAAGAACGAAAGCAGAAATGCAGGTGAAGCTGCAGCATAAAAAGCCCAGGCCACCATGGAAAGGCTGATGATATAACCGAGAGAACCAATGATGAGCAATGTTTTTCTTCCCAAACGATCAATCAGGTACAAGCCCACAAAGGTGAACAGCAGGTTGGTTCCGCCGATGGCGATGGAATTGAACAGTGAATCCTTTGCTGCAAGGCCGGCCCTTTCCAAAATCTCGGGCGCATAATAAAGAATGAAATTGATGCCGGATACCTGATTGAAAAATGCAATCATGAATGCAAGCCCAATGATTCTTTTGTTGCGAGCTGTAAAAAGTTCCTGCCTGCTCGAATCCTGCATCTTGTTGTTTTTGCTTTCCAACCAGCGGGGACTCTCCGGAATGCCAATGACCATCAGGGTATATACAATTGAAGGAACAGCCATCACGCCCAACATCCAACGCCAATCACTGCTTCCACCAAAACCTTCTAAAAAATAATTGGATAGAAAAGCAATCAGGATGCCAAAAACAATATTGAACTGGTACATGGCCACCAATCTCCCTCTGGTGGCAGGTGTTGAAATCTCAGAAATATAGGTTGGTGCCACCACAGAGGATACGCCAATGCCAATTCCTCCCATGAACCTGAAAAATGAAAAAGTATAAGGGTCTTGCGCCAGGGCTGAACCGATGGCAGACACACTGAACAATATCCCAATCCAGAACAGGACTTTTTTCCTGCCATATCTTTCAGTTGGAATACCCCCAAAAATGGAACCCAGGACTGTTCCCCAAAGCGCCATTGACATGATGAAAAAACCATGAAAAAGCGGAGTCGTATGCCACAATTCCTTGATGGGAAGATTGGCTCCTGAGATAACCACCGTATCAAAACCAAAAATAAAACCCGCCAATGCGGCAATCAATGAAATGCTAAAAAGGCTTTTTCCTCCGGTGTTTTGGGAAATATCCATTTGCAGTTGTTTTAATACAGTAATTTAAGGATAAATTGATAAAACCCTCACCCGTACGATGCGATAATGCGTTGAACCATGGGGCAGGTTTTTTACTCAAGCTGGATTTTGACTTTTTAAATCTTTTAAATAACTTGTTCGTTAAATCTACACATGAACCGCAGAAATTTTTTTGATTTGATTTCCTCAATACCTACAGCCAAAGCTTCACCGATTGATCTTGTCATTGCTGGTGGTGGACTTGGAGGAGTAGCTGCAGCCTTGGCAAGCTTGAGGAACGGCCTGAGTGTTGTCCTAACGGAAGAGAACGATTGGATAGGCGGTCAGATTACTTCACAGGGAGTTCCTCCAGATGAACATCCCTGGATTGAAACCCATGGCGCACCCAAGACTTATCGCGAATACCGCAATTTGGTCCGTGATCACTATAAACGTTTTTATCCCTTAACCGCAGATGCCAAATCAAGACCCAACCTGAACCCCGGAGATGGTGCCGTGTCGAGGCTCTGCCATGAGCCGCGCGTTGCACATGCTGTGATGATTGAGATGTTGACACAGTACCTGAGTACAGGACAACTTACCCTGTTGCTTCAGCACAAGGTGCAGAAGGCAATGGTTTCGGGCAATACCGTTTCATCACTCTTGGTAAAGGATCTGAAAACCGGAAAATTAATAACCCTTGTTGCAAAGCATTTTATCGATGCCACTGAACTCGGCGATTTACTTCCGCTCACTGGAACCGAGTATGTGACGGGTACCGAGTCAAAAGCTGAAACAGGCGAACTGCATGCACCTGAAAAAGCTGACCCCACAAACAACCAGTCCTTTACCATGTGTTTTGCCATGGATTATGTTGATGGTGAAAACCATGTGATTGAAAAACCAAAGGAATATGATTTTTGGAAAGAACATGTGCCGGGGCTTTCGCCAGCCTGGTCTGGCAAATTGCTCAGCCTGGAATATTCCAGCCCTACAACACTTCAACCCAAAGCACTTGGATTTCATCCCGAAGGCATTGCCACCGGAGACAAACTGAACCTTTGGAATTACAGAAAAATCATCAACAAAAATAATTTTCTGCCGGGTGTATACAAGAGTGATATCACGATCGTCAACTGGCCCCAAAATGATTACATGCTGGGAAACATTGTAGATGTCAGTGAAAAAGAATTCAACAAACATGTAAACCGGGCCAAGCAACTCAGCCTTTCATTGCTCTACTGGTTGCAGACAGAAGCGCCAAGGCCTGATGGCGGGAAAGGTTGGTCAGGACTGCGTTTGAGAGCTGATGTGATGGGCACAGCAGATGGCCTGGCACAGTATCCATACATCCGTGAATCAAGAAGGATAAAGGCAGTATTTACCATCCTGGAAGAACATGTAGGAAAGGAGCAGTCATCACAATCATCCCTCCCCAAAAACAACCGTGGGTCTGCGCGCTTTGAAGACAGTGTTGGTATTGGCTATTATCATATTGACCTTCATCCAAGCTCAAGCGGGAACAACTATATCGATTTCCCTTCGGTGCCCTTCCAGATTCCTTTGGGGGCCTTGCTTCCCATCAGGATGGAGAACATCATCCCTGCCAACAAGAACATTGGAACAACACATATCACCAATGGATGTTACCGCTTGCACCCTGTGGAATGGAGCATTGGTGAAGCGGCAGGATGTCTTGTTGCCTACGCACAAAAAAATGGAATACAAACAAGAGTGGTGAAGACTGATTCACATCACTTGTCTGCATTCCAATCATTTATCAGGAGCCAGGGCATTGAAACCGATTGGCCTGAAACAAAATAATTATTGCTTCAGCTTAGACAACAACCAGTTCGTATATTTTGCACGTTGCTCAGCATAGGTCCAATGACCGGTATCATGAAAAATAGATGCCTGCTTGGGTGCGTTGATGGAATTATAGGCCGCGTAAAATGAAGTGGGCGGGCAGGTCTCATCGTTGAAACCCCATGTATAATAGCCTTCAATGTTGACGGCCTTTGCAAAATTCACGACATCATAATAAGCCAGTGTATTGATGACCTTTGGATTGCTGGTGTTGGCAACATTGTTGGGACTCAACATGTGGGGCCATCCTCCTGCACGGTTTGCAGCATAACCAGTCAGATCACAGAGTGCAGGGTACATCGCAGCCAAATATTTAACGCGTTTATCTAAAGAAGCGGTAATGATACTCAAGGCACCGCCCTGGCTTCCACCACTCACGGCAAGTGTTCGTCCATCAAATTCAGGCAAGCTAAAAATAAGGTCATTCGAGCGTATGGTGTTGGCATAAACCCGCTTGTAATAATACTTGTCGCGGTCATCCATGTTAGATGTAAAATAACTTTTCAATCCACCAACGACCAAGTCTGCATACACAGATGGATCGAGGATGACCGAAATACCATGAATACCAATCGTCAACACAATCACACCCTGGTCTGCCAATTCAAGATCCGGACCATAGGCACGCACGCCAGCTCCAGGCACCTGCAAAACAGCTGGGTATTTTCTTCCTCCCGCTTTTGGGATGCAAAGAATACCATAAATCCTGGATCCGCCATAACCCTGGCAGTTCACATGGTAGACATTCGTTTTTGCAGATGAACGCTCAGGGAGCAAGGTCATTTTCGTATCCAACGGAAGCTTTGCCAGCTCATCATTGGCGGTTTTCCAAAATGCATCAAAATCTGCCGGCTTGCTGACCACCGGTTGGATCTTGCTGATCTCATAACCCGTTGTGGTGAGGTTACGGTATTGTTTACCATCGACAACCACAGTGGCCACACAACGCAGGAAACCAGGCTCTTTCATCGCAATGCCAGCTGTAGTAAACTTACCGTCTTTCAGCAAAACCGAATCATCCTTGACAGGCTTCATTCTCTCAGGTCCAATTTGATAATGGACCATGACATTCTTTTGGGGTACGCCAAACTTCAACACCTGAATGGTAAAGGTAGAAGGCTCACTTGTCTTGTATTCCCAATTGTCGTGATCAGGCGTGATGACGATGTTGACGGGTTGTACAGTTGGTTGGGCAACAACAAAGACAGCAGAAAAAATAAGTGCAATGGTGCAAAGGATTTTTTGTAATCGCATGGCAGTTGAATTTAATGATATAGTATCAATCAATAATAGTATCCGAAAATGATGTTCATCTCATCTTCACTCGTCAAACCAAAGGCAACAGCTTTGGAAGAGCTGTTATAATAGGTAACCTCAGAGGTCAATCCTTCCCCAGGCTGCAGCACAATAGGTGTAGCAAAAGATTTTACAAATGGATGGAGCCAATCGGTATTGGTATATACGAGCTCTCCGTTGCGGGGTCCACCAGCAATTTTGATATCGAATTTTTCACCAAAACGGTGAAAATGGGATGTCAACATGACCACTCTTGTGACCGTGTTGAAAGTAAAGGTCTTGGAAAAAGTCTTTCGTTGCCCTGCAGGAATGGAGATGTCAAGATTGTTCAAGTCCAGTGTCTTTGCAACAAACTGAACGTTTGATACAGGGATGGTATGAAAATTCACATAATTCTCACCCTTCAGCAACAGGTTTGTCTTATTGAAATAATGTGCGTTGAGATCAAGGGGTGTAGAAGGATCAAGCTTGAGTGCCACACCGGCTGGCAAGGTCACGTCCGAATTGACATCGGTACCACCACCAAAGAAAATATGGTTTTGCATTTCGCCTGCAGTCTTCAAATTAAGCGATCCATCCAGGTTGCGGATATCGCGCAGCAGATTGGGTTGAGGAAGCGTATTTGCATTACGGAAGCCATATACAACAAAATGATGGCTGTTGGACCGTCCTTTCATTTCTATACGGTTAACATACACGGATGCTGCGTTAGGTGTATTGACCCTGTAAAATACCTCACGTTCAAAATTCTTGGGGACATCAAAAAGATCAATCTTCATTTGAAACCCTTTACCAGCATCAGGTATAGCAAGGGGTGTGATGTCTTGCTGACAGGCAGTACTGTCTTTTAAAACAGAGGTACTGATGCCCGTTTCAGTTGCAGTTGCCCCTGCGTTGATCCATCGTTTGATAAATTCTACCTGACCCTGGGTCAGATAGTTTCCTCCCAATGGCATTTGGCTTCCAAAATTGGCGCTGGAACCATGGTGCGAGGTCTGGCAGGATATTTTATGAAAAAGAAAACTGTTGTCTGCATCGAAAGGCTTGACCAATTGGAGCTTAAGGGCAGCAGCAGCTTGATTTTTCGCCATTTTACCAACGAGATTGGAAAATGCATTCCCCTTGGAAAGCACAAGACCATGTTGGGCATAGCTCGCATCAGATGTGGAAGCATGACATCCGGATGTAGCGCAAGATGTGGCCAATATTTGATCCTCAATGATCTCAAAAGAAAGTTGTTGAGCAGTATCCGTAACAGATTTTTTCTCACAAGCATTCAAGGCAATAAACAATATTGCCAGGAGGCACAAAATGGAAGCAAGTGGTTTCATTTAGTCATGCTATTTATTGCTGTAATATAAATGTATTTGCTGAAATCTGATGCAGGGTGAAAAATCGATCGCGCGCCCAAAGGGCGCGCGATCGTAAAAAACTAGCAAAAAAAGATGCTTGCTATT
>CAITQQ010000267.1 GCA_903894575.1 uncultured bacterium | reverse complement strand
CCGCAGAAGTGGGATATGTTCCCCGCAAGGATTTCATCAAGCTTACCCCTGGAATTACAAAAACGTTTTTCAGCAGAAATAAGAAAATCACCAGCCACTCACTCAAACTGAGCAGTTACAATTATTATACAGACAGGTTAAGGCTTACCGACAATACCAGTTTCATGGCCTATACCCTTACCCTTAGGAATCAGGCAACCTTTACACAATGGATTGCCTATGATTATGTACAGTTGCTTCAACCCTTTGACCCAACCAATTTCAACAAGGATACTCTTGCCAGGGGTACAAAACACCATTGGAAGGCAACAGGAACAGAATTTGTATCAAAGCCCCAACAACTGTTTACCTATGCATTTTCTACCCGGTTTGGAGGATATTATCAAAATGGAACTAGGCGTTTTGTGAGTGCTGAAATGGGCTACCGCTTTCAGCCTTTTGTCAGTGCAACATTGAGCGCAAGCTATAACCAGATCTCCATGCAAAGTCCCTGGAACAAAACTACATTTTGGCTGGTTGGCCCAAGGATTGACGTTACGTTTACCAATACCTTGTTTTTTACAACATTCATCCAGTACAACAACCAGCAAAAAAACATCAACCTCAACACGAGGTTTCAATGGCGTTACAAGCCTGCATCAGACCTGTACATTGTGTATACAGACAACTACTATCCTGCTCCATTCAATGTGAAGAACAGGGCCCTGGTATTGAAATTCAATTACTGGTGGAATTTATAGGGATCAATAAATCGATTCAATGAATCGCCCTACATTTTTTTAGCATCTTCCAAGAACTGCGCCAGTCCAATGTCTGTCAATGGATGCTTGAGCAATCCGAGGATAGAACTCAAAGGACAGGTACAGATGTGAGCACCTGCTTCAGCTGCACGAACAATATGCAATGGATTCCTGATGGATGCTGCGAGGATTTCCGTTTCGAAACCTTGAACCATGAAAATATGTGCCAATTGTTCGATCAGTTGAATACCATCCCAGCTGCTGTCATCAATACGGCCAATGAAGGGTGAAACATAGGCTGCACCTGCTTTGGCAGCAAGAATGGCCTGACCTGCAGAAAACACCAAGGTACAATTGGTACGGATACCATTATCGGTAAACCATTTGATGGCCTTGATACCATCTTTGATCATGGGCACCTTCACCACAATATTGGGATGAATAGCCGCCAACGCTTTTCCTTCAGCAACCATTGAATCGAAATCAGTGGACAACACCTCAGCACTTACATCTCCATCCACCAGTGCGCAGATGTCTGCATAATGCTTGAGAATGTTTTCATTGCCCTTGATGCCCTCTTTGGCCATCAGTGAAGGGTTGGTGGTTACACCATCAAGAATGCCAAGATCAGCTGCTTCTTTGATATGGGAGAGGTTGGCGGTATCAACAAAAAATTTCATGTAATTTTATTTGAATCGGCAAGATAATAAAAGCTAGAATAGATATGCCGGGATGAAGGCAAAAAAAATGGCAGGTTGATTACATCGCACCGCTCAACCACCTACCCTTGCTACCTTCCGGTCCTGGGGGAGTCAGCAGGAGCTGGTCGTGTAAGACCTGCCGGTGCAAATATACAACTTTTATCGAAGTGCACGATTGAATTGGCTATTGAATTGCCTGATGCCTATCAGTTCGTCGTAACGGCCTCCGAGTGGCCGAAAATAAACCAAGACCATGTAGATGTTTTCTGTTTCCCAGGTGTCATTTTCAGTAATTGTTGTACTGAATTTTTCTCTGGCATCCGTCTTTTCTTTGATGGCATACTGGTAATCATAATACCCTTGTTTGAGGAACAAACTGGCCTCATAATTACCGGTTTCATTGTTGAAAGTCATGGTAGCATCCGGATCTTTTCCATAATTGGAAAGCTCTCCCATGATAACGAGTTGACCATTCCTGATGGGAATTCCTCCGGGTGGTTTGAAACTAAAATGAACCCTCGCATAATCGGCATTCCACAATGGATTGATGTTTTCGATGGTTTCGTTGATGGAAAGCCCATTCAGGTCTCGGTAATAAAAATACTGACGGGGTAATCTTGGGAGGTCTTCTTTCACAAAGAGGTTAAAGCTGCTGTCAGTATTTTCCTGCCTTCTGACCCGATCTCCAAGGAGCCTGAAACTTCTGAGGTTCAGCCAGCGAAACTCTTTGCCAGCGGGCATGATCATTTCATTTTCGTTGCTGTATTGCAACATGTCCTGCTTGATGAAGGTGGGTGAAGAAAGTGACAGATTATTGTCCCAGCGGTAATTCTGCAAGACATTTACCCGCACTTGCTGTTGCGGATACCGGATATCAAAATTTTTGGTATCCAATTGAACCTGCAAGCGGTGATGTGTCATGTAAAATTGTTGGTTGAAGGGCTGCAGCACCTGAGCAGCCATGCTGATCTTTTGGTCTACCACCAGGAATCTTCTGGTAAACGCCAGCTTGCTCGTATCGCCGTTGACAAAAACCTTGAGCATATAATTTCCAGACTTGGTGGGCATGCAGTTCCGGTCAGGAAAATTGGCCTGGTAATGTGTATACTTTGTCAAGGCAATCGATGCATTGCGGTAGGTTGAAATCCTCACCTGTGTGTACCCTTTTACGTAGTCAAAATAACTCAACTGTGCTGGCGTCCAGTCGGCGTTGCAAAGTACATAGGTGTAAAAATAATTTTTAACGCCTCCTGCCATGTCGTCAAAATTCAGTTCAAGCAGATCTGTTGAATTCAGGTTGATGATGGGATAAGAAACAGGATCGCCAAACTTGTTCAGCTTGATGGTTTTGATGGCAGGATTGAACACCTGATCAGGTTGCCTTTGCGCAAATACAGACACTGCTGAAATGGAGAAGAAAATGAACAAAAGCAGTGTCTTGTACATGGTGATGGATTGTTTCACGAATTTAATCAATAATTGATTTGTATTTTTACCAGAGAAGCATATCATTTGAATCTTTCACTTCGCATAGCAAGAAAACTAATCAACGGCAGAAAAAAGTCATTTTCGACCTTTATCATGCGTATTTCAATCACTGCAACCACCATCAGTGTTGCTGCAATGATTGTGTCCCTTTCATTCATCAATGGATTTCAGAAAATTGTGGCTGAAAAAGTTTTTGGTTTCTGGGGACACATGCGGGTGCAGCATTATGAACCCATTCGATCCACTATTGCAGAGGAAGTGCCAATCAACAGGAACGATACCATTGAGCAATTGATGGCTGCCCATCCAAACATCATTTCCGTAAGTCCATTTGCCACCAGGTCTGCGATCCTGAATGCCAATGGCACCATTGAAGGAGTGCTGCTGAAAGGCGTTACGGCAGCTTATCCGTTTAAAAAACTTGACAGGTTTTTAATAAGGGGCAAGTGGCCTTCACTGGATGATAGTACAAAGTCAGGTCAGCTTGTTTTGTCTGAATATACAGCCAATCAACTGGGCATAGATACTGGACGAAGTTTGCTGATCTATTTTATCCAGGAAAATGGGACCTTGCCAAGAACCAGAAAACTAATGGTCTCCGGGATTTACAGAACAGGCATTGATGTGTATGACAAGGTGTATGCCATTGGAGATATTCAACTGATTCAAAAACTCAATGACTGGAACAGATCCCAAATTGGTGGATACGAAATGGATTTGAAAGACCCCTCAACAATGGATTCAACTTCGGCCGAGGTTTTCAATTTCATACCCACAGGTTGGAATGCAGTGACATTGAAAGAAATTTCTCCAGAAATATTTGATTGGCTCAACCTTCAGAACACCAATAAGTATATTTTAATTACGGTCATGATCATCATTGCAGTGATCAACCTGATCACCTGCCTGATCATCTTACTGTTGGAAAGAACACCGATGATTGCTCTCTTGAAAGCACTTGGAGCGCGGGATGGAACCATTCAAAGGATATTCATCGTCTATGGATCCTGGATAGCAGGGATAGGCATCTTATTGGGAACGATCATTGGGCTCTCGCTCTGTTACCTTCAACAGTATGGTGAACTCATCAAACTCAATGAAGAGGCTTACTATGTAAGGACTGCTCCGGTAGCCATTGACTATGGCCAGGTAATCATGATCGTGGTGGGCACTTTTATTGTATCCATGTTGATCCTTGTTATCCCTTCAATGATCAGCCGCAAAATAAATCCTTCAAGAGCACTGCAATTCAAATAACTAATTTGTCATGGCTGAAAGTATGACGGCTGTTGCTACAGCGGCATTCAAAGATTCAGCCTTTCCTTTTCTGGGGATGGTGATGTCCTTTGTTGCAAAGGCCTTGATGGCAGAAGAAAGGCCCTGTGATTCATTTCCAATCAACAGCAGGCAGGGGTTTTCAAAAACCGCTTGGCCGATGGATTCGCCATCCAACACAGCAGCATAGACCGGCATGGCTGGCAAGCCAGAAAGAAATATTTCAAGTGAAGTGTAATAAATAGTGGGGCGCAACAGACTCCCCTTGGCAGATTGTACCACTTTGGGATTGTATGCATCAACCGTATCAGTGGAACAGATGATGTTTTCAACGCCAAACCAATCACAGGTCCGGATGATGGTACCTAAATTTCCGGGGTCTTGGACCTGATCGAGCACCACTGTTATGCCTTTTGGCACAAAATCTGAAATTGGAGGCTGCGGAATATGAACAAGTGCGAGGACTTCATTGGGTGATTGCAATGATGAAATCTTGTCCAACTCAAATCCTTCCAGCACCTGCAGATCGATTCCTGAAGGCAGGGATGAAGCGTATTGCACTGACCAGGCGTCAAGCGCATAAATTTTCTTGATGGCAGCAGGTTGATCCTCAATCAACTCTTTAACCATCTTCACCCCTTCCACAATAAAAAGCCCCTCTTCGTCCCTGAATTTTTTATGGGCTAAACTTTGAATATATTTGACTTCCGCTTTAGCGATCATTTTGTTACATTTTAAACGCAGGCCTGTTGTATCGATTACTCCATTATTTCATTACAGTGCTGGCAGTTCTTGTGCTCACAGGAACCTCCTGTACGGTTGTGCGGAAATATCCGGAAAACAGGCCTTTCCATTTCGAAAATAACATAAAAATTGAAGCCAATCTTTCCAGAGATGAAAAGGCTGACATCAAAACCAGGCTCCTCGCCCAGATTGATGACAGTGCCCAAATCAGGGTGGCTTCAAAAATCCCATGGCCCTCATTTCCTTTTTTCATTCCGGTTTCGGTCATGGAAAACCCCACGATTTTCTCTGATGCGCCACTGAAGCAATCGGTTTTCAACATGAAAAACCTGATGAGCAGTATGGGTTTCCGGCGAACCGAGATCAGGTTTGACACAACAGTCATCTACAAGAAAAAACAACAAAGGACGATTTCCAATTTTACAGTTGTTCCAGGCCCCAGGTATACATTTGACACTGTCGTTTACGCTTTTCCTGATTCAACGTTACAAGCCATCGCAGTCGAATCCGCGAAAACATCATTGCTCAAAAAAGGATCGGCATTTGACTATGGCGCCATTGACCAGGAAATCAGCAGGCTTAATGACATTTTTCAGAACCAGGGGTATCAAAAAATATCAAAAGAAGACATCATTGCGGAGGTTGACACCAATTACACGGAACTGCTTGATGCGACCCTTGATCCTTTTGAATATGCTTCCAGGATGGCAAAAGCATCCCTTAAATCAAAACAACCCGCTGTTGATCTTTACTTGAGGTTGAGGGCCAACCGAGACTCCACCCATTTTATTGCCTACACTATTGGTGAATTGCTGGTCTACCCCGATCAAAAAGCAGAAGACGCTGACTCAATAAAAGTCAATAACAACAAGGACTCCAGTGGTATCACCATCCACTCCCTTCACAATACCTTTGACAACAACTTCATCCGAAACAATATATTCCTGCAACCAGGAGCCATCTTCAAAAGAGACAATTACAGCAAGACATTGAACAATTTCAACAAGCTTGGTGCATGGCAGAACATCAATGTAAGCAGTGAAACGGATGAGAAAAAAAAGGTGATCAACTATGTATTGAAACTACAACCTGCCAAAAAACAATTTTTCAGCATCGATCTGGAAGGGAGCAGCATCATCAATACCTCTCAATTGATTCAGGTAGGAAGTGGTCGTGTGGGGTTGGCCACCAACTTCACGTTGAGGAACAGAAATATTGGCAAGAGAGCCATTCAGCTGGAGAACAACCTCAGAACAGGTATTGAATTCAACAACTTCAAGAAAATTCTTTCCGGAGAAGTGACCCTGACCAACAGATTGACCTTCCCCTGGCTGGTAGCACCCGTTGGCAAAAAACTCAAATCCTATTTTCAGCAAGCCAGGACCATTGCTTCTGCAGACTATTCCTATATTGACAGGTTCCAATTTTTTCAATTGAAAACATTCAATACATTTTTGGGATACGAATGGAAGCCCAATCCTTATACTTCATGGCAATTCAGGCCCATCAATTTTGAAAATACTCTGTTCAAGGCCGATAGTCTTTTCCTGGAATCCATCAGCAATTTTCCACTGCTTTTGTACACTTATAACAATGGCCTGATCATTGGAATGAATGCCATGTTCAACAAGAACCTCACACCCAACAATACCAAGAAAATCAACCTGCTGAAAATTTATGGAGAAGAAAGTGGTTTGGTAAGCGGGGCGCTGTTCTACAACCAAACAAAAGCAGGAAAACCACTCTCCGATCTTTACCGGTTCTTTAAAATGGATGTTGAGTATAAACATATTGTTTCACACAAAAACAGCAGCCTTCATCTCCGCGCCTATGCAGGCGGGGGGTTGGCCCTTACCACAGGATCGAAAAAAGGAGAAGTGACCCTGCCGTTTTTCAAAAGCTTCATTGCTGGTGGACCCAACAGCATGAGGGGTTGGGCCATCAGAAAACTAGGCATCGGATCTAATGTGTTCTATGATACGGTAGCCGCAGGAACCTTCAGTGATAAATATGCAGACCTGCAACTGGAGGGAAACCTTGAATACCGGTTTAACCTTTTCCAGTTCTATGGATTCTGGATGCGCGGTGCCGCATTCACAGATATCGGAAATATCTGGTTCAGAAACGACCTCAACAATACATTGAAAAATGCAGGCTTTCGCCTTGATCGCCTGGGAAAGGATATCGCTGTTGCCAGTGGTGTTGGCGCAAGAATTGACTTCAGTTATTTCCTGTTGAGGTTTGACCTTGGCTTTCCGGTCAAAGATCCCCGCTATGGGCCAGACAACAAGGGCAATGCGAACATAGAGCGGTTTTACTCAAAAAGTTCAGGAGGGTGGTTTGTCAACGATGTCTGGAACAAACCCACTTTTCAGTTCGCCATTGGCTATCCTTTCTAAACCAAGACTGTTATAGTTTTCCTTCAAACCGCAACTGCATTTTCTCTACCATCTTGTAGGTTGCAGGACAATACTCAATGTTCTGTTTGTGGACGTGGATATAATCCGTCATCTTCTTTTTTGCAAGGTGTGGAAACCCTGCACAATCCTCCGGCCGAATGGTATAAATTGAACACATGTTTGTTTTGAGGTCCAGGAACTGGCAAGGTGTCTTAGTATTCATCCAATCTCCTTTCTTGTCTTTGTACAACCATTTTTCTCTGAATTCATCTGGGGTCTGGTTGAAATGGGCCGCAATGCGTTCAGTATCTTTTTTTGTAAAAGTTGGCGTCATTGACCTGCAACAGTTAGAACAAGTAAGGCAATCCACCTCTTGCCAAACTTCCTTGTCTACTTCTTCCGCAATCTTGTCCAAACGCCTGGGCACATTTTTTTCAAGCCTCGAAAGAAAGAGTTTCATTTTGCGTTTGTTCTTGCTTACCTTGACTTTGAAAGAACGAAGGTTGATGGGTTCCATTGTTTGCGGTGGCTGTTTGAATAATT
>CAITQQ010000266.1 GCA_903894575.1 uncultured bacterium | reverse complement strand
TCTGCAGGCCTTCCGAATGGATCAAGGCTTTCATGCTCTTCGAATTTTTGGATAAAGAGCTTGGCCTTGAGCTTGATATTTTCCAAAGAACCATTACGGTGCTTGGCAATTTTTACATAAGTATCTCCCTTGGTATCTTCTCCCATGTCATTGGTGGTGATATCATAATAATCAGGTCGATACAGGAACATGACCATGTCAGCATCCTGTTCAATGGCTCCAGATTCACGGAGATCAGAAAGCTGCGGAACCTTCTGGCCGTCTTTTCTTTTTTCAACCTCACGACTCAACTGACTGAGTGCAATGATAGGAACCTGCAGCTCTTTGGCCAACTGCTTGAGGTTCCTTGAAATGGTAGAGATTTCCTGCTCACGGTTAGAATTCCTGTTGTCACTGGATCCACTCATCAACTGCAGATAGTCGATGATGATCAGGCCTACATCATGCAAACTCTTTAACCTCCGGCACTTGGCCCGAAGTTCAAAGATGTTGAGGGCAGCAGAGTCATCTACAAATATTTTGGCCTTGGTCAAGGGCTCAATTCCTTTTTTATACAACTGCTGCATTTCATGGTCTTCCATGCGACCCCTTGATATTTTTTCCAGATGGATCTCACTCTCAGCAGAAAGAATCCTTTGCACCAGCTGGCTGGTACTCATCTCCAAGCTGAAGAAGGCTACTGCAGTGGGTTTTGTAGGGTGCATGGCGGCATTCCGCGCAAGGTTCAATGCAAAAGCTGTTTTACCAACAGAGGGACGGGCAGCAAGAATGATAAGGTCAGACCGCTGCCATCCATAGGTTGTTTTATCAAGGGTTGGAAAACCTGTAGGCACACCAGTGATGTCCTCGTTTCTGGCCCTCATCTCATCGATCTTGTTCAAGGTATCCATCACACTCTTACCGAGTGTGTCAAATTCTTTTTTCAACTGATCATTGGCAATCGAAAAAAGCTTTTGTTCAGCACTGTCCAACAAGTCAAAGACATCTGTTGAATCATCGTATGCATCTGTGATGATTTCTGAGCTGATACGGATCAGTTCCCTTTGGATGAATTTTTCCTGCACGATACGGGCATGTGCCTCAATATTTGCAGCAGATACAACTGCGTTGGTGAGTTTTGAAATAAAATAAGGACCACCCACGGCATCCAGCATCTCCATCGACTTCAGTTCTTCCACCACGGTCAAGAGGTCAATGGGCTTGTTATCGGCATTCAAACGGACAATGGCACGGAAAACAGTCTGGTGAGACTCCACATAAAAACATTCTGGCTTCAGCACATTGATCACAATGTCAAACGCAGCACGTTCCAGCATAACGGCACCCAATACAGCCTCCTCCAATTCGCGGGATTGCGGCGGCACTTTTCCATAAGCCATGGCATTGAACTCTGGCGCTGTTTTCCGCTTGTTTCTCCTGTCCCTGTTTATGTTAGATTGGTCCATTTATTTCCTTTTCAAATCGTTTTCAGTCACATTTCCATCACCCAACGGGTCTGGAGAGCGAATATACCAAGGTTGCCTGATGCAATCTGCATTTTAAAAAAACATTAATTGGGAACAGGCTATGCACAGGACTGTCCACAGCAAATGGGGGTTTATTGACAGGGGGGATGGGGTTATTCACATTAGAGGGGGAAGGGATGAGGGGGAAGGGATGAGGGACGAGGGACAAGGGACCAGGGACGAGTGTTGATTGAAAAACAAGATCAAAAAATCCGCTTCTTCTCCCTCATCCCTTCACCCTTATCCCCGTCATGCCTTATCTTTGCGCCTATGACGATTTCATACAAATGGCTGATGGACTATTTTGCGGCACCCATCGCCCATGATAAGCTTTCCCTGATACTGAACTCCATTGGGCTTGAAGTAGAAGGATACGAAGAATACCAGGAGATCAAGGGCAACCTTGCAGGCCTGGTGACTGGAGAGGTACTTACAGTGGAAAAGCATCCGAATGCAGACAGGCTTTCGGTAACAACAGTGAATATTGGAGGGGAACATCCGTTGCAAATCGTTTGTGGCGCACCCAATGTGGCAGCGGGCCAGAAGGTCATCGTTGCGCCCATTGGCACAACCATTTACCCAACAACGGGAGATCCCATCACCATGAAAGCGGCAAAGATCCGCAGCATAGAAAGCCATGGGATGATTTGTGCGGATGATGAAATCGGCCTCGGAGCAGACCACAGTGGGATTAAAATTTTAGATGCTGCAACACCAGTAGGGTTTCCCGTTGCCAGCCTTTTTGAACCATACGAAGACCATATCATTGATATTGGCCTTACACCAAATCGAAGCGACGCCATGAGCCATCTTGGTGTGGCAAGGGATGTTTGCAGCTGGTTGAATCATCACGAAGGAACTTCCATCCAGCCAATCATCAAACTGAAAAATGAAATTCCTACTACTGGCAATGCATGTCCCATTGAAGTGATCATAGAAAATTCTGCTGATTGCCCAAGGTATACCGGCATCCTCATCAATGATGTAACCGTTTCCGCTTCTCCTAAATGGATGCAGCAACGGTTGAAGGCGATTGGTCAACGATCCATCAACAATATTGTAGACATCACCAACTATATCCTTCACGATACAGGTCAACCCCTGCATGCTTTTGATGCAGACCAGATCAAAGGCGGAAAGGTCAGGATCAAAAATCTTGCTGCAGGAACGGTGTTCACAGGGTTAGACGATAAGGAAAGGAAACTGGAGGCCGGAGACCTGATGATTTGCGACAACGACAGCAACCCCATGTGCATGGGCGGTGTATTTGGCGGCAAAGGCAGCGGAGTAAGCGACGCTACCAAAAACATATTTCTTGAAAGTGCCTGGTTCCACCCGGTTTCCATCAGGAAGAGTTCATTCAAACACCAGCTCAGGACAGACGCGGCCATGCATTTTGAAAAAAGTGTTGACATCGGCCAAACCCTGGAGGTATTGAAAAAAGCAACCCTGCTGATTGGTGAATTTGCTGGAGGAAAAACAAGCACAGATCCTGTTGATGCTTATCCAACTCCCAACAACAAGCCTGTCATCAAATTGGAACATGCCTATGTCCAGAAAATGAGTGGAAAGTCATACGATAAGCAAACGGTAAAAAACATTCTCCTTGGAATGGGATTTGGTTTGCTAGAAGAGGATGAAACATCCATCACCGTAAACACACCAACACACAAAACCGATGTAAGCATCCCCGCAGACCTGATTGAAGAAATCATGCGGATTGATGGGTTCGACAACATTGACATACCAACGAGCATCCGAATTTCACCTTCAGTTTCCAGTGGAAACAGGGACTATCCCTTGAGGGAAAAACTTTCTGGCATCCTGGCAGGAATTGGCTTTAATGAAATGCTCAACAATTCCATCACACATAGCGCCAACTACTCCGAAGAGGAAATGGGCCGTGCGGTAAAAATGCTGAACAACCTCAGTTCTGAGTTGGACACCCTTCGGTTGACCATGCTGGAAACCGGGCTTCAAACACTGGCCAGAAACCTGAACCACAGGAATGATAACCTCAGGCTTTTTGAATTTGGCAAAACCTATTCAAAAAACGAAACCGCTTATTTTGAAGACGACCACCTTGCCTTGTTCACTGCAGGGAAAATCAATGAAGATTCATGGAACAAGCCTGCCGAAGAAGCCGATCTTTTCTACCTGAAAGGGGTCATTAAATCATTGCAAATTCAGTCCGGAATTGAAAAAATTAAATTTGATGTTGAATCTTCCGGAAGGTTTGAATATGCCCTTACTGGCTATGCCGGAAAACTGAAAATAGTGACCATTGGTAAGCCATCGGCAGAGATGTTGAAAAAGTTTGATATCCGTGTGCCGGTCTGGTTTGCAGACATCCATTGGTCAAACTGGCTGAAAGCCGGTGAGAAAAACACCATCCGGTACAAGGAGATTTCAAAATTCCCCTCCGTACAGCGAGACCTCTCCTTTGTTGCAGATAAAAATGTAACTTATGGTGATATTGAAAAATTATTGAATGCCCTTTCCATTCCTCAACTCAGGAACTACAGGTTGTT
>CAITQQ010000265.1 GCA_903894575.1 uncultured bacterium | reverse complement strand
CGTTGATCGATTAATAGACGGTAATTTACATAAAAATCACACGCGTTCTACCAAGGCTTTTACGAAAACGTTATAGGAAAAAACGGGTTTTTGGTCCTCAGGTCCTTTTATTTTAAGTATCTTGATGGAATATTGACAAAAGACGCTTTATCAAAAAATCAGGTCATTGATCCTGATGTAAAAAATATTTATTTATGAGCAATAATCAACGCAGAAAATTCATCAAGCAAACCACAGGCGCTGCACTGGCGTTTTCCATTGTGCCAAGGTTTGTAATTGGTGGTCCTGGCTATACAGCCCCCAGTGACATGATCAATCTTGGATTTATCGGCACAGGTAAACAGTCCCGTAGCTTACAAAATAGCTTTAAGGAAAAGGCCAACATCATTGCTGGCGCAGATGTTGATGCGCTCAAGCTCAATTACTTCCATTCCCTTTTGGAAAAATATTATGCCAATGCCAGAAAAGATGGCAAAGGCCGTGATTACAAGGGCTTTACTGCTTATGAAGACTACAAGGAGATCCTTGTGCGAAAAGACATCGATGCAGTGGTGATTTCAACGCCAGACCACTGGCATGCAGTTCAGGCCATCGAAGCTTCCAATGCAGGGAAACATGTTTATTGCGAAAAACCCCTTGCTCACAGCGTTGAGGAGGGTAGGGCCATGGTTGATGCAGCAAGAAAAAACAAAATTGTTTTCCAGACGGGCAGCATGCAGCGATCCTGGAGGAATTTCAGGCATGCTTGTGAACTGGTAAGAAATGGTTATTTGGGAAAAATCAGTGAGGTATTGGTCTCTGTGGGCGATCCTCCCTCCCCATGTGACCTTCCTGCAAAGCCCATGAGAGCAGGCTTGAATTGGGATCAATGGATTGGTCCAGCTCCATTTCGTGAATTCAGTCCTGTGCTTGCTCCGCCTGTTGAAGAGGATATCTTCCCCAATTGGAGAAATTATAAAGAATATGGCGGCGGGATGGTTTCAGACTGGGGGGCTCACATGTTTGACATCGCCCAATGGGCTTTGGGAATGGACAATAGCGGTCCTGTCAAGTTTATTCCATCAGAAGGAACTGCCAAGAGGGGTCTGCAGATGATCTATGAGAATGGGATTGTCATGAAACACCAGGATTTTGGCAGAAGCAATACCGTGCGCTTCATCGGTGAAAAAGGCCGTTTGGATGTAAGCAGGTCCATTCTTGATAGTGACCCTGCCAATATTGTTTCTGCTACCATTCAACCCAACGAAACAAGGTTGTATGAGTCAAACGACCATTACCTGGATTGGCTTGAATGCATTAAAACCGGGAAAAAGCCTGTTTGTGATGTGGAGATCGGTCATCGCACAAGTTCTGTATGCAATGTGGCCAATATTGCCTATGCGTTGCGCCGCCCGCTTGAATGGAATCCTTCTAAAGAGAAATTCAAAAACGATAAAGAGGCCGATGCCCTTTTAAAGCCAAACTTCAGAGAAGGTTGGAAATTGGGATAAGATGAATGGAATAAGCATGATCCAGCTTGCAAAAGAGCTGGGATTGTCGGTGTCTACTGTTTCTAAAGCACTTGGCGACAGCCATGAAATCAGTGCGTCTACCAAGAAACGGGTGCTTGAACTGGCAAAAAAATACAAATACAAGCCCAATCCTTTTGCCAGCAATCTCCGAAAAAAGAAAGGGAAACAGATTGCTGTCATCATCCCTGATATTGTCAATAATTTCTTTGCCTTGGCCGTTGATGGAATTGAAAGTGTTACTATGTCGAAGCATTACGACACTTTCATTTACCTTACCCATGAGAACCTTGAACGGGAAAAAGCAGTGCTGGAGCACCTTGAGTCTGGGCTCATTTCAGGCCTGATCATTTCTGTTTGTACCGGTAGGGAAGGATACGCCCATTTTCAGGAATTTTATGAAGCTACCAGACTTCCCCTTGTATTCTTTGACAGGGTCCCTGATCTGTTACAGTTCCCAAAGGTGATCACCAACAATTATGAAAGTTCCTTTGATGCTACTGTCAGGCTCATCAAGGCTGGAAGCAAAAGACCGGTACTGATCACCACCACCGAGCCAATGTTTACGTCAATGGAAAGAAGAAGGGGCTATCAGGATGCGCTGGAAAAGCATGGAATTGTTTTTACGGATGAGATGATCGTCCATTGTACAGATGACATGGAGTTGAATTATACCATCCTTCGGAAAATATTTTCTCAAAAAAAACGGCCTGATGGCATATTTGCTTCTATTGAAAAATATGCCATTACCAGTTATCAGGCCTGCAAAGACCTCAAGCTGGCCATCCCTAAGGATGTCAAGGTGATTGGAATGACCAATCTCCGCACAGCGGCCTTGCTGAATCCTTCCCTCTCAACCCTTTCCCAGCCCGCATTTGACATGGGGAAGGAAGCTGCAGGACTCTTGATCAAAATGATTGAGAAGAAGTCTTATGCTGCCGCCAATGATATCATCGTTCTTCCCAATGAGCTTACCATCAGGGATTCGATTTAACCTTTTGGTCAAAAAAGCAATTGCAGGCAAGGCAAGTTCAATTTTAGGACAATTGACTTTAATCCAGTCAATGGATGCGAAAAGCATTGCGTAAATAAATTCCTCCTCCCTGTGCAGAATGTAAAAATCCATCACGAAATTTAAGGACTAAACCTATCGTATGTCATCATCGACCAATGGCTTTATTCAGGAGAATTTCTTG
>CAITQQ010000264.1 GCA_903894575.1 uncultured bacterium | reverse complement strand
GGCATTGTAGTACATGATATATTTTGCACCCAACCTTTTTTGCTTGTCAAGAATCACCGTGCTCTTAAACTCTTTCCTATTCTCCCACCACCGCACATCTGCATCTTTTGAAGTTAGCACTGGTGCAGGATAGGTTCCCCACTCATGCGCCTTGCTCGGATCTTTTTGGGTACTTGCCATGCCAATTGACAACTCTCCCGCTTCATATCCAGAACTCTTTCCACCGATATAACTCATCCAACTGCGGCCCTTGTATTTACCCAACCGATATGCCCCTCCCCATTCAGTATCATACAATGAAAAATATCCTGCCAGTTGACTGGCATTCCATGCCGCACTGTCCTTTGGGAAAGACAATAACCTGCCCATGGTTTCCCATTGCAGGAGATTTTTGCTTTTGGCCAACCAGGTCTCATACCCCTTGCCATCAAAAACAATATATGACATGTACCAGGTAGACTTTTTTTTGAAGATGGTGGGGCAATCGACTTTGAAAGAATCATTTCGGGGAGTCAAGACCAATCCATATTTATAAGGGGTCTTGATCTCATCGTAGATCTCCTTCATGGTCTGATCAGAAACAGTCTGACAATATGAAGAAACAGCAGCAATCATCAATAATAAGGACAGGAGAATTTTCATTTGCTTGTTTTCTGATAACAAAATTTTAATAGCGCTTCAAGGCCGTCATTGGTTGATCTTTAATGTTTCAAAACCAGGTTTCCATCAAGGATATATTTTTTCCCCTTCTCCGTTTTGAATCGGATCGATTTTCCCTGGCAGGAAACAATACATTCATTTCCAGCTTTTGAAAGCAGTTCAACATTATCCAGTTTCCCATTTCTCCAGTCCATCTTCAACTCAAATCCCCCTCTTGCACAAATGCCATTTACACTGCCATTGGGCAGTGCTGATGGCAAGGCAGGCAGCAAAACGATCTGATCATCATGGCTTTGCAACAGCATCTCCCCAATGCCTGCAGCACCGCCAAAATTTCCATCGATCTGAAAAGGAGGATGGGCATCAAACAAATTGATATAAGAGCCTGCACCACCTGTTTCGGCAGGGCTTAACAACATCTTCAACAATGTATATACATGATCTCCATCCCGAAATCTTGCCCACAAATTGATCTTCCAACCAAGGCTCCATCCCGTTGCAGCATCTCCACGAAACAGGAGGGATTGTTTAGCAGCATTCATGAATTTTTCATTCTTCCCCCAGACAATTTCAGTACCGGGATACACTCCCCACAAATGGGAAACATGCCTGTGCTTATTGTTGGGATCATCCTTGTCCTGGATCCATTCTTGCAATTGTCCATGCTTGCCAATCTGATCAGGCGCGATCTGGGGAAGCATGCTGCGGAGGCTGTCGGCAAAAGCCTTGTCTGTCTGCAAGATATCAGCTGCACTGATTACTGCCTTAAACAAAGACCTGATGATCTGATGATCCATGGAAGGCCCTGCCACCAGGCCGCCCTGCTCAGGTGAATTTGAAGGGGAACTGATCAGCCAGCCTGTTTTGGGATCCTTCACCAAAAAATGCTTGAAAAATGCTGCGGCTCCTTTCATGATGGGATATCCTCTTTTCTGAAGGAAATCCTTGTCCAATGTAAACAGATAATGCTCCCAAAAATGATGGCTCAGCCAGGCTCCGCCTGTAACCCAGATTCCATGGTTGGCAGCATTGATGGCAGCTGTACCCCGCCATAGGTCTGTATTGTGGTGCAATACCCAACCTGGGGCGTTGTAATATGCTTTGGCTGTCACCGCACCTCTTGTGGCCACCTCTTCCACCATCTTAAACAAGGGATCGTGCAGGTCGGAAAGATTCAAAGACTCTGCAGGCCAATAGTTCATCTCGGTATTGATGTTGGTGGTGTATTTGCTTCCCCAGGGTGGAGAGAGCAGATCGTTCCATATTCCTTGCAAATTGGCAGGCATGGTTCCGGGTCTTGAGCTTGAGATCAAGAGATACCTGCTGTATTGAACATAGAGAGCAAGCAGGGAAGGATCTCCGGTTTTTTCAAATTCTCGAATGCGCTGATCAGTGGGTTTTGCATCTTGTGCATTCGCACCAAAATCAATGGCAAAACGATCGAAATATTTTTTGTACTCTTTGGTATGATTCGCCTTGATGGATTGGGGGGATTTCAATTTGATGGCGGAAATGGCCTTGGTGCTCAATGCAAGCGGATCTGCACTGACATCATTGTATTTTTTAAAATTGGTGGCAGCACTCAAATAGGCAAATACCTGGTCTGCACCTACTACATGCAACCGGCCATTCTTGCTGAAAACCTTACCCCCTTTGATTCTTATCCTCAACAGACTTTCGCCATATAATGCGCCATGCAATACTGCTACATGCAAACGGAGTGTGCTGTCATTGAGGATACTGACTTCATGATCTTTGTGCGGAGATTTCAACGAAAAAGAAACATCAATACTTTTTGTTGTAGAAGCTGTCAATTCAATGCCAACAACCTGATCAACAGCACTGGAAAAATAGGTTCGGGTATACCGAGTGCCGTCATGAACATAACTCGTTTTGGCCAGCGCATTGGTGATGTCCAATTCTCTTGTATATCCGGTGTACCCTGCATGGTTGAAATGCATCATCAGGTCGCCAAAAGGCTGATAGTCTGCCTGATACTTGGGTGTTGCAGGAGGCACATCATCTTGAACATAATATTTCCAGCTACCCTGAAGATCAATCAATGGAAATGAATCTGCAGCACTACCCAAAAAACCAATATGCCTAGTTGTATCCTTGTAGCCAGACAATCCACCCTTGTCTGAAAAATTCAATACCTGTATAGAAATCCTGTTCTCTCCTTCCACCAGGAGATTTGCAGGTATGGTATATCGCCTTGCATCACCAGATTCCGTCTGCCCTACCAACATACCATTCACAAAGGTTCTGTCCAGATCCCTGATGCGGTTGAGATCAAGGACCAACGCTTTATTCAACATGGAAGATGAAACAACAAATGTTTTGGTAAACCAAACCGCGCCATCCATTCCGTCAAGCCCAGCTGTCTCCCATCCTTCAAAATGCGGTACACGGATTTGTTTCCATGGACCATCATCAAATATTTTTTTTGAAGGATCCACTGCCATGCCTTTTCCAGCAAACATTTCTTTGATCCATTGCTCTCTGTTTCCGGCAGGGCTCTGTAAGCCCATGAACTCCTTTTCTGCCAAAGCATTCGCTTCCTTCTGTTTTCCATCAAACAACAATTGCCTGATCTTATCAAGGTGAACCGATGCATTGCTCCGATTGTATTCACGCGGCTTCCCACTCCATAAACTCTCCTCGTTGAATTGAATCCTGTCTTCTTCCACTCCGCCAAAAACCATGGCACCAATCCGTCCATTTCCAATGGGCAATGCATCCGTCCACTTCACAGATGGTTTATCATACCATAGCCGCTTGGTTTGAGAGAATGCGGAAAGCATCATAAACAATGCGGTGCATGTCAATAAGAACTTTCCAAAATTTTTCATAAATGATGTTTAAAATTTTATCCTGACCTTGATGGGTTTCAATGCATTGCCCCTGTACAATTCTTTTCCGTCTTGCATCACCAAGAATCCTGCTTCCCCATACCGCGTGCCGGTTTCATCCCACTGCAGATCAAATATTTTTCCATGATAAGCAACCCCGGAGAGCCTGAACCATTTCCATTGTCCATCAGGAATCAGTGGATGAATTTCAATCACATCATCTTCTCTTGTTCTCAAACCAATCAGGTCGTTGATGATCAGGTCTGCAAAACCGGAATGGTTATAATAACTGCTGCGGGGATTGTCTCCCTTGAGCCAGTATCCATTTTTCTCATCCTGGTATTCACCCAAATATGGTAATCCATTTTTCTGGTGAGACCATGCATACTTGTGAAATTCACTGTAGAAAACATTTGCATCCATTCTCCCATGATGCTTGTAATTTTTGAGCAAATTGGAGAGCCCTTTCAAGGTCTGTGTTGTTGCAAATGGCCAAACAGCACCATCCCACTCACAGCCATGCCCGGAGCCATGGGTCCGAAAACCTGGATGCCTTCTCTCCGCTGTCGTGATGCCCCATGGTGCGCGAAAACCGCTTGTATCAAGCAATTCAGCCCATTGCGCTGCGAATGCAGATTTATCCTTCGGTAAATTGAAGTACCAGGGAATGAAGCCAATTGCTTCTTTGGCATCTTCCAATTGTGCATTGGTATGCAAGACTTTGAAAAAACTTTCATTGGCATCCCAGAGGCTGTCGTGTACAAGCTTTTTCAACTGAGCAGCTTTCTGCCTGTATGTTAGATCCATTGCATGATCGCCCAAGACTGACGCCATCCTGGACATGGCAACTGCATTGCCATACATGTAGCTGTTGATGGTAGGCCGCCTGTTTTTTTCTTTTCTGCTTCCGCTGATCGATTCTTCCATGGCATCTTTTACATCAAACTGCCAGAACAGACCAGACGGCACCTGTTTCTCTTTTTCCCACCATTGATAATTGTCATGCAGCATGGGAAATGCAAACCTCAGGCGGGCAGTATCCAAATCAACCAGGTATCTTTCATATACAGCATGTTGCAACCAGCTGCTGAAATTGTAGAGATGGTTTTTGGATAAAGTTGGCACGAGGTGAATCCAAAAATCCATGTACTGGTTGAGGTACTGGGGATCCCTCAACCAACGCAATTCGTTGATATGATGACCAAGCCCACTGCTGATGGTATTGTATTTTCCTGCATGATTGACAGGCGTAATGAACTCAGTGAATACATAACCATCTGGTGTCCGCTTCAGGTGTTTTCTGATGGCCCACCAGCGGTAATAATATATTTTTTCAATGGTGGTGTCGGGGCATTCAAACAATGGAATGTTTGCGGCCATCCATGCATAGGCCTGTTTGTTGGACACATGATTGACAACAAGTTCTGTATCGATGCTGTTGAAATAATCGACATGGCTTTTCAACTTGGGCAAAAGCGATTTGTCCTGGGCATTGGATGCCAAAAAGAAAAAAGAAAATAAAATGGCAACGCGCATCTTCATGACAAAATCTCTTTTAGCAGGTGGATTATTTTTCAAACAACCAATCCAATTCCCTTTTTACGCCAGTGGTAGTCAGTCCTGCATCGTATGAAGGTAAAGCATTTGATCGACTGACGGCGCCCAGCACCAGGTAGATTCCTTTGGCAAATTTGAGCTCATGCCTGCCGGCAGGAAAACTGTAAGTATGCACATCAACCACTGGCATGCCACCATTAACAACAAAGGCATTTCTCAACCGCGGCTCGGCCTGTCCACGATCGTTCCCACTTGCATCTGTTTCCAATTTTGGTTTTTGCAAAAACTTAGCATCTGCACTATTGAAATAACCCACCAAAATATCAACCGGCTCATCGCATGAAAATGCAACGGAGGTAGGCTTCTCCATCAACTTGTATGAAAGTTTCAACCCCTGCATGCCTTTCAATGCTTCATCAAAATTTTTCACATATACATTGGAGTCAAGAAAAACTTCTTTTCCAACAGTAACTGGGAATGTTTTTAGTCCATTGATTTCCCAGTTGATCTTTGCAGGAATGGCCTTGTAGCCAGGGCTTGAAATTTTTGCTACCGGTGCTTTCAATGAATCAATCTTGAACCTGAATACTGACAGCTCTTCCTCATAAATGGGTTTCAGTTCAAGCCAGCTTTTGTTGTTGCCATTGTCGCCACCAACGGGTATTCTTCTCTGTTGGGTTTGCATGCTGTTGGCATAGAGATAACGGTCTTTTGTCAACAATACCAAACTATCAAAATACAGCATGCTTTTTTTGAGATCAAGATATCCCTTCTCAAGATCTGCCAGATCCGTGGAATACTTGTAACGCAAAACATGCAGTGCTGCTGCGGCCTTTGCTGCATAATGCTTTGCAAGCTGGTCGTAAATCTTCATGTCATTGCTCAAGCGCATGAATTCAGCTTTGTTCTTTTTCACATGGGGAAGTGCTAATTCAATGGCTTGAGCAGCCTGTTTTCCATGTTCAAGTATTTCATTGATTCCCCGAATCGGAGTTTCACCCACATGGGGCAAACCTTTCCATTCTTTTTCTGCATATTCAATCAACATCTCCCCCTCTGGCCCTTCGGAATCATAGAGCAAAGAAATCACACCAAACCGGTGCGGATTGATGAGTTGGGGCATCAACATGCCGAGGGTCATCGTTTGTCTGTTGCCATCGGTGATGCCAAAACGACGCAGGATTTTTGGGGCGATTTCACCTGACGCTTCATACGCTTTCAAGACGTTCAATGATGCCTCCTTGTTCAAACCAAATTGATTGGCCAGCATTCCACTCCAATACACCATCTCACTGCTTCTGTCCCGTTTAGCTTTCCATGCATAGCGAGACCATCCCTTGTACCACATCCAGTCGCGGTCTATCTGCAACAACCTTTTTTCTGTCTTGTCAGCCGCATAAGGCCAATCCCAGTAAGAAGCCTGTGGATACAGATGCAAGGCATTCCCTTTGTGCACCTCATGCATGGCGATGACCGACTTCTGGATAAAATCGGGTGAAGCGTAGCGGAATGGTTCCAGGTTGGAAAGTATGTGTACATTCTCCAACTGAACAGAACCCAATGCACTCAGCTTGCGGTGCAACTCAGCCCAAGGGCCACGTGGTGTGTAGGTTGTCAGTGATTCACCATTATACTTGGACTCGGTATAGAGGTTCTTGTACAAGGGCAAAGCTGCTCGCATCACACTGGGCGCATCCGTATCATGTGACCGCAAAACAATGGGTGGCTCCTCTGTTTTTCCGAGTGCGGCCAATCCCTGTTTCACACCAGGAATAATGGTTTTTGTAAACCAATCAATATCATCCTGGCCAACGCCTTCCATGGCTTCTCCCAATGCCACCATCAAGCCCACATTGGGATATTTCTCAACAAAAGCCGCAATGGACTGCTTGGTATAATCGGCAATCAAAGGAATGATCGGACGATTGCGGTCCTGTGTCTTGATGCCATGGTGTTCTGCAAAAGGTTTTGATACGATGATGTTGTAAAACATCTGGATCACCCAGATACCACGGCGTTCCGCTTCCTTGGTGATGAACCCATAAATCGCTTCATTTTTTTTGAATGTTGCCTCATCAACTTCCAGTGCATATGGATAGTCCTTCAATTTAACCAATGAAGCGAACGGATGACCATTCCAAAGAAACAATGCATTCATGCGGTTGTTGGCCATTGAATCCAGCACCCTGGTCCACAATTCCTTGTCATAAAACCAAGGGAAAGATTCTTCTGTGTACGGATATTCATAGACCAGTCTTCCAGGAAGATAGGCTGGCTTTTGCACACCAATGCAACTGCCACGCAAGACCATTTCTGGGCCGTCTGCGATGTCCAGCAGTGTTGGCATGGACTTGGCAGCCATAAGCCTTTCCCGCAATTCCATGAGGCCATACATGACCCCGGTGGGATCTGCACCAACAACAACCACCATTCCATTTTTTACAACAATCCTGAAATGTTCTTTCACAGCCACTGTTGTCAAAGACATCTTCAAGGACTGCTCGGCATCTTTGATGATTGCAGTTCCACCAACACTGGCAATGACCTGCACAAGCCCTTTTTTATCCAATGAAATGGCATGGGCTTTTTCTGTAGTGTATGATAAATCGTGAAGGGCTGACTCAAACAATCCAAGGCCATAACTGATCCTGCTGTTGGCAGTATCTCCGCTGATCAACCTGATTTTCCCCAACAAAACAGGATCAGTACCGGTTTCCTTTGCTGTGGCAAAAGAACAACACAGGAAATGCACCAGCACCAAAGTCCTGAGCACAAGATTCACTCTAAACATATTTGAATGGTTTAACTGTACAACTTAAGGTTGATGAGG
>CAITQQ010000263.1 GCA_903894575.1 uncultured bacterium | reverse complement strand
CCAATATTCCCTTCAGGACAATATCATCATTGCAGAGAAAGGGAAAATGAGTGTGAGCGATGACAAGAAATTTCTTGAATTCGATCTTGAAAACGGATGGCGCTACCAGGAAAAAGGGCCCTACAATACCAAGCAGACAGATTACTATCGCCTTGGTTTCAAAAAATACAAAAAAGTATTTGACCTCAGCAGTTTTGACGTGCTCAAAACCCCTGACAGCATGTTCAAAAGCAGCTATGAGATGCTGAATGTCAGCCAGCTTCAAAAATCGACTGATTCCATTGGAAAGGAAATCAAACGGATTGAATCTCAGCGCATGAATAAAGAGATTACCAGCTATTACCTTTTCGGCAAATATTTTGAAAAAGGCTGGAAGGCAGGAAAACCTGGCCGTCCGCAAAAAGCCAAAACCTATGGTTACAACCTTCCTGACTCTGTCATCAATGTTGCATTCACCAAAGCCGCTGACAAAATCAATCTCGTCAAAAGTTCCCTTGAATTGGTTGCAGCAGACCATGAGCAAAGGGAGCGCGACTGGCGTTTTTACAGGTTGCAGTGGCACAAGAAATATTCACTGTCCTTTGCCTGCATCGTGCTGTTCCTGATTGGCGCACCGCTTGGCTCCATCATCAGAAAAGGCGGGCTTGGGATGCCTTTGGTAGTGGCGGTTGTATTCTTTCTGATATTCCACCTCCTGAACATGTTCGGAGAAAAATTTGTCAAACAGGACATCATGGGGCCGTTCCTGGGTATCTGGCTTTCCAGCATCGTGCTGCTGCCCATTGGATTGTTTCTGGTGTACAAGGCCATGAATGATTCCCAATTGTTCAACAATGAATATTATTTCCGTTTTTTCAGAAAAATACAAGGCCTCTTCAAACGGAAGATTGCATCAGGATCCGGAACTTTACCATAAATACTATACCATGCATACCAGCAGCTCACGCAGAAAATTCATCAGCACTACTGTAAAAGGAACCATGGCAGCCGGAGCAATGGGCATGATTCCAGGCTCCCTGTTGGCCAGCGATTCCATACAACCCACTCCATTTGTACAAACGCCCCTGCCCTATGCATACAATGCCCTGGAACCTTATGTGGACGCCATGACCATGGAGATTCACCATACCAAACACGCTGCAGCATATACCAAGAACTTGAATGATGCTGCATTGGCTGAATTCAAAGGCGAAAACATCAGCCTGGAAGATGCGTTCAAAAAAATAGCCACCTTTTCTGCCAAGCTGCGCAACAATGGTGGTGGTCATTATAACCATGAACTCTTCTGGAAAAGCATGCAGGCACCTGGAACTGCTCTTCATGAAGGCCCTTTGAAGCAGGCATTGATGTCCAATTTCAACAGCTTCGAAAATTTCAAAACAAAAATGACTGATGCGGCCATGACAAGGTTTGGCAGTGGATGGGCATGGCTTTACCTGGATGGTGAAAAGAAATTGCAGATTGGTTCAACACCCAACCAAGACAATCCACTCATGGATGTTTCACCTGTGAAAGGCTTGCCATTGCTGGGTCTTGACGTATGGGAGCATGCCTATTACCTCAAGTACCAAAACAGGCGTGCAGAGTATGTCAGCAATTGGTTCAACTTGGTAAACTGGAAATTTGTGGAAGGAAGATTGCTTGGAAAATAACCATTTCAAAGACACCCTAAAAAGGATTCAGCCTTTGCAAAAACGACTCGATGAAGAGTTGAGTTCACAAAGGCTGAAAATATGACACGCAATCGTGCATCAAATATAGGGAGGGTTTTGGAATTACAAAATTTTTAAGTTAAAATATTAAGAAATCTAATGTGTGCATAAAACACAATAATAATGAAACAATACATCGACCAAAACAAAGAGCGGTTCCTGAATGAATTGTTGGACCTTTTGAGGATTCCTTCCATCAGCGCCAACAGCGATCACAAGGGTGATATGATACGCTGTGCTGAAGCAGTAAAACAATCCCTCCTAGATGCTGGAGCAGACCTTGCTGCAATCCATGAAACGGAAGGACACCCCATCGTATACGGCGAGAAAATGGTTGATCCATCTCTTCCTACCGTCTTGGTTTACGGGCATTACGATGTACAGCCAGCAGATCCGCTGGAGCTCTGGCACAGTGGCCCATTTGAGCCTGTGATCAAAGACGGGAAGATTTATGCACGGGGCGCCTGCGATGACAAGGGACAATTTTACATGCATGTCAAGGCCCTTGAGGTGATGGTAAAAAACAATGCATTGAAAACAAATATCAAGTTTTGCATTGAAGGGGAAGAAGAAATTGGTTCTCCGAACCTGGGGAAATTTGTTGCTACCCATCATGAATTACTGAAAGCGGATGTGGTATTGATCAGCGATACGGCCATGATCAGCATGGATACCCCATCGATTGACACTGGGGTTCGTGGCCTTAGTTATATTGAAGTGGAAGTGACCGGACCGAACCGCGACCTGCACAGTGGTGTCTATGGTGGAGCAGTGGCCAATCCCGCAACCATCCTTGCCAGGATGATTGCTTCGTGTCATGATGAAAACAACCATATCACCATACCGGGATTTTATGATGATGTGATCGAGTCTAGTATTGCAGAACGTGTTCTGATGGCAAAGGCCCCGTTTGACGAGGCTGAATACAAGATGGACCTGGGCATTGATGCCGTTTATGGAGAAAAGGGATACAGCACCAATGAAAGAACCGGGATTCGCCCAACAATAGAGGTAAACGGCATCTGGGGTGGATATACCGGCGAAGGGGCTAAAACCGTATTGCCCTCGAAAGCAACTGCAAAAATTTCTGCCCGTTTGGTTCCCAATCAGTCATCAGAAAAAATCACTGCCATCCTCCTGGATTATTTCAAGAAGATTGCACCTGCAGGCGTAACCGTAAAAGCCACAGAACACCATGGCGGAGAGCCTTATCTCACCCCTATTGATTCAAAAGGCTACCAGGCTGCATCAAAAGCCATTGAACATACATTTGGAAAGGCTCCTGTGCCTGTTCGTGGCGGCGGCAGCATTCCCATCTGCTCACTGTTTGAAAAGGAACTTGGGGTGAAGATCGTGTTCATGGGATTTGGCCTCGACAGTGACAACCTGCATTCACCGAATGAGAAATATGACCTGTTCAATTTCTACAAAGGAATTGAAACCATTCCTTATTTCCATCAGTATTTTGCTGGGGAGTGAGTTGTGGGGGTTGGTTTATTT